>NZ_JBEPAK010000056.1:0-31950 GCF_040298565.1 Kitasatospora sp. NPDC001539
GGGCCGGGCGCCCGCCTCCCCCGCCGCGGCGGGGCGGGCCTCGGCCGCCGCCGACCCGCCCTACTAACCCCCCCCCCCCCCACCCCCCGTGGGTGTTATGGCGCCCCAGCCGACTTCCCACGCCATCGGCACTCAACTCCTCCCCCTCGGCCTACCGCCGGTTCTTGAACTCCTCGATGGCGTTCCACGCCACCTGCACCATGCTCTCGCTGCCGATGTGCCCGGAGTCCTCCGAAATGTGCAGCCTCGCGCCCGGCCACGCCTTCGCCAGTTCCCACGCCGTCTGCGGCGGACACCCCATGTCGTGCCGCCCGTGGATCAGCACCCCCGGGATTTCGGCCAACCTGTGGGCGTCGCGCAGCAGCTGACCCTCCTCCAACCAGGCTCCGTTGCTGAAGTAGTGCGCGCAGATCCGCACGAACGCGACCTGGGCGTCGACCTCCTGGTCGCTGTACATGCCCGCCGGGGTGTGGGGCTCGCTGGAGGTGACCGCGTCCTCCCACGCCAGCCAGTCGACTGCGGCCTTCTCCCGGACCTTCCGGTCGGGGTTCTCCATCAGCCGCGCGTAGGCCGCCACCAGGTCGCCGTCCCGTTCGCCCTGGGGGACCCCTTCGCGGAACCTGTCCCATGCCTCGGGGTGGAACCGCCCGGCGCCCCGGTAGAGCCAGTCGATCTCGGAGCGGCGGGTCGTCGTCACCGCCTGGAGGATGATTTCGGTGACCCGCTCGGGGTGCTGCTGCGCATAGGCCAGGGCGAGCGTCGAACCCCACGAGGCGCCGTTCAGCAGCCACTTCTCGATGCCGAGGTGCTCGCGCAGCCGCTCCATGTCGTCGATCAGGTGCTGCGTGGTGTTCAGGCTCATGTCCGCCGCCGGGTCGCTGGCGTGCGGGGTGCTGCGACCGCAGTTGCGCTGGTCGAACCGGATGACGCGGTACCGCTCGGGATCCCACGACCGTAACGGCCGCTTGGGCGCCCCCGCCCCCGGGCCGCCGTGGACGCCCAGAGCAGGCTTCCCCTCGGGGCTGCCGAGCTGTTCGTAGTAGATGCGGTTGCCGTCCCCGGTGTCGAGGAATCCGGTGTCGTAGGGATTGGTCTCAGGATAGAGGGGCATGACCGTCGATCCTACGGGAGTGACAGCGGACCGTACGGTCAACTGACAACTGGACCAGCTCATTTGCCCCTCAGTGCCGGCCGTGCCCGGCGTGCTCGCCGACCTCCGGGCCGCCACCCATCATGCGGAGCATCTCCGCTCCGCCCGTACGGAAGAAGCGGACCACCAGAGCCGCCCCCGCCAGCAGGAACACGATGTTCAGCCAGGTCGTGTAGTTCCACTCCACGCCGGCCATCGGGATCTCCGCGTCCCGCTGCTCGGGGACCAGGCCGAGGCCGCCGAACACGACCTCCACCACGTACCCGGCCACCACCATCGCCGCGTAGAACGTGCCCAGCAGGAAGAACGCCATCCGGGCGCCGTAGTACTTCCGGTAGATGTTCAGGATGGGCAGGATCAGCAGGTCCGCGAAGATGAACGCGACCACACCGCCGAAGCTGATGCCGCCCTTCCACAGCACCACCGCCAGCGGCACGTTGCCGATCGAGCAGACGAACGACGCGATCGCCACCAGAGGCCCGATCAGCGGCCCCCAGAGCTTCGCCGCCAGCGGGTGGTCGGCGAAGAAGAACGCCTGCCAGAAGGAGTCGGGCACCCAGGCCGCGATGGCGCCGGCGATGAGCAGGCCGATCACCAGGTCCTTCAGGATGGCCGCCCACTCCATGACGAACACGTGCGAGACCGAGGTGAGGCCCCGCCGGGACAGCAGCCGCCGGGCGAAGGAGCCCTCCCCCGCCACCGACATGTCCATCGCCGCGTGGCCCTCCATCGAGCCGGCCCGCCCGAACTCGGCCTGCTCCCGCGCCTCCTGGAGCAGCCGGTCGCCCAGCAGCCGCCGGAACAGCAGGGCGAGCAGCAGGATCATCACCGGTCCGCCGACGAACTCGGCCGCGGTGAACTGCCAGCCCAGCAACAGGGCGAGGATGATGCCGAGTTCGATCACCAGATTGGTGGAGGCGATCTCGAAGGCCATCGCCGCGGTGAAGTCCGCGCCCTTGCGGAACAGCGACCGGGCCAACGCGACGGCCGCGTAGGAGCACGAGGAGGACGCCGCACCGAGGCCGGCGGCGACGGCGAGGGTGCGCGGGCGGTCGTCGCCGAGCAACCGCGACACGGTGGTTTTGCGGATGACCGCCTGCACCACGGCGGACAGCAGGAAGCCGAGGATCAGGGCCCAGGTGATCTCCCAGGTCATCGATCCGGCGATGGACAGCGCGTGCAGGATCGCGTGCATGGTGGTCCGCCTTCCTCAGTCCCCGGCGTCGGCCACCATATACCGGTAGGGGGTATGGGGAAACCGCGACGCGCCAGGCGGCCGGGGCCTGAGGCGCCACCACTGCGAGGCGGCGGTGGCCGAAGCGCACCCGGACCTCGACTGCGGGAACCGTCACAGGGGCACCCTGGTCAGCGTCCGCCGAGGCTCCCCGTGAGCGGACGGTCGGCCCCGCGCTCGGCCGAGAGGCGGTCCAGGCCGAGGTTGCGGTGGATCTCCAGGGCGGCGGTGGAGCGGTTCAGGGTGATGAAGTGCAGGCCGGGCGCTCCCTCGCGAAGCAGGCGGTCGGCCAGCCGGGTCGCGTGGTCGACGCCGATCCGGTGGGCCTCGGCCCGGTCGCCACGGGCCGCCGCCAACCGCTCCGCGAGACGGGGCGGGAAGGTCGCTCCGCTGAGCTCGGCGAAGCGGGCGATCTGGCGGACGTCGGTGGCCGGCATGATCTCCGGGATGACCGGGGTGTCGCAGCCCGCCGCGGCGAGCCGGTCGCGCAGCCGCAGGTAGTGCTCAGCCTCGAAGAACATCTGGGTGACGGCGTAGTCGGCGCCGGCCCGGCACTTGGCCGTGAAGTGCCGGATGTCGTCGTCCCAGTCGGTCGAGCGCGGGTGGCGTTCCGGGAACGCCGCGACGCCGACCGAGAAGGCACCGAACTCCTTGACCAGGCGGACGAGTTCGGCCGCGTAGCGCAAGCCCTGCGGGTGCGGCTCCCAGGCACCGTTCGGGTTTCCCGGCGGGTCGCCGCGCAGGGCCAGCACGTCGCGGATGCCGACGTCCGCGTAGCGGCGCAGGATGGCCTGGAGTTCGGCGGTGGAGTGGCCGACGGCGGTCAGGTGGGCGACCGGGCGCAGCGTGGTCTGGGTGGCGATGCGTTCGGTGGTCCCGATGGTGCGGTCGCGCGAGGAGCCGCCGGCGCCGTAGGTGACCGAGACGAAGGTCGGCGCGACCGCCTCCACCCGGCGGATCGCAGCCCACAGGGCGTGTTCGCCGGCCTCGTCCTTGGCCGGGAAGAACTCGAAGGAGTACGTCCGTTCGCCCGCCGCGAGGATCTCGCGCAGGCCGTGCGGGCCGCGCGGGCCGCTCCGGGTGGTCTGGTCCATGGGGCTCCCTCGCGTGGTGGGCCGGCCGACGGTCCTGCGGCGGCGTCGACGAGTGCGGCGACTGCGGCAGCCATCGTGCACCCCGACCCCAACAGTGCGGCTGGCAAAGGGCTCGAGATCCGCTGGAGCGGGCGCGGGAGCGGTAAGGACAAGTGAACGGACAAGGGAGCAGTGCGGGTGCGGGAAGGAGGCGCAAGCCACGGGCAGCACCGCCCCGGTGGCGGGACCGCTGGGTATAGTGCAGGCGTTTCGGGGGCCGGCGGCGGGGAGTCCGTCGACGTCACGCGCCATCCCGCGTCCGCGGACGTCCGGGAGGCTGCGGGAACCCCGACGACCACGTCGCTCAGGAGGCCGTCCCATGGAACCCGTCACGCTGATCACCGGTGGCTCGACCGGAATCGGCGCCGCCACCGCCCGCGCCCTGCTCAAGCAGGGCCACCACGTGGCCGTCACCGGGCGCGACGCGGAGAAGCTGGCCGCCTTCGCCGCTTCGGCCGCAGCGGGCGAGCGGCTGCTGACGATCACCGGCGACGCCGGTGACGAGCACGACGTCGCCTCCGCGGTGCGCCGCGTGGTGGACGAGTGGGGCCGGCTGGACAACGTCATCGCCAACGCCGGCTTCTCACTGCCCGGCAACCTCGAGAGCCACGCCCCCGAGGACATGCGCGCCATGGTGCTCACCAACGTCCTGGGTCCGGCCCTGCTGGTGCGGGAGACCCTGCCGCTCCTCAGGGAGTCCAAGGGCCGGATCGTGATCATCGGTTCGGTCGCCGGGGTGCGCCACACGCCCGGCAACCTGTACTCGGTCACCAAGTGGGCCGCCCACGCGCTCGCCGAGAACACCCGGCTGCTGGTCGGCAAGGACGGGATCGGCGTGACCGTCGTCGCCCCCGGGGTGGTGGACACCCCGTTCTGGAACGAGCGCGGCGGCACCCCAGACGCCTCGCCGACGATGACGCCCGAGCAGATCGCGGACACGATCGTCTTCGCCATCAACCAGCCCGCGGGCGTGGACATCAACCACATCACCGTGCGGCCGACCGGACAGCTCGGCTGACGCCGCGCCACCGACTGCGCCCCTACGGAAGCCCTTTCGGCCTGCCGAGACGGGACACGGCCTCAGCCCCAGGTGCGGGAGCAGAGCACCAGGCGGTAGCCGTCCGGGTCGGCGATCGTCACGCCGTGCTCGTCCCAGTACGGGTTGTGCGCGGGGACACGGGTGCCTCCGGCCGCGATCAGGCGGTCGACGGTGGCCTCGTCCACGGGGGTGCCGAGATAGACCACGAAGAGGTCGTCCACCGTCGGGGTCGGCTCCAGTGGGCGCTCGGGGTCGCGGGTCAGCTCGAAGTGCCAGGCGCCGCCCGGCGGGCCGACCATCAGGAGGTCGTGCTCGCCGGGGACGCGCTCGGTGGTGCGCCAGAGGACGTCCAGGCCGAGGCCGTTCACGTAGAAGTCCTCGGCGGCGGCGAGGTTCCGCGAGGGTCGGGCGACCCGGATGCGAGTGCTGGAGTCGATCATGCCGCCGCCTCCAGGGCAGCGCGCACGGGCAGCACGGCCACGCCGCTGGGGTCGGCGCAGGTCTCGGCGTCGGCACGGCGGGTCGGCAGCGGCCGGAACGGGGCGGAAGTCGGCAACGCGACGGGTGGGTCCTGGGTCATGCCCCGACCATACGATCTTGAACGCCGCCCTGCCCAGGTCACCTCGGCACCGGAAACCTGGGCCAACCGCGCCAGGCCGGAGCATCCGGGACGCTGGCTTGGCGCGGCGCGGCGTCCCGGCCGCCGCGCCGGGCACCTTCCGGCCGGCTCGACGGCTGAGGGCTCCCACACGGGGCGCCTCCGGGAGCACGGAACCGCCGGAGGCGGCGCCGGCCCGGCACCCCGCCTCCGATCGCCCGCCGGGCAGGGTGTCCGGAGGATCCGTCACCGCCCGGACGGCGCCCCGGGGAGCCGTGCCGTGATCACACCGAGTACCGCCGGGAGTTGCTCCGCCAGGTAGAAGTGGCCGCCGGGGAACTCCCGAAGGTCGAACGGGCCACTGGTGTGGCGGGCCCAGGCGCGGACCTCCTCGACCGTCACGCGCGGGTCGGCATCACCGGTCAGCGCGGTGATCGGGCAGCCGAGCACGGCGTCGTCGCCACCGCGGTAGGTCTCGATCGCGGTGTAGTCGCTGCGCAGCGGCGGCAGGATCATCTCCCGCAACTCGGGGTCGGCCAGCAGCTCTTCGCTGGTGCCGCCGAGCTTCAGCAGCTCGGCGAGCAGGTCCTCGTCGGACAGCAGGTGGACCCGCTCGTCCCGGTGCAGCGAGGGCGCCCGGCGGCCGGAGACGAAGAGGTGGCTCGGGGCGTCCAGACCGTCCCCGGCGAAGCGGCGCGCGACCTCGAAGGCGAGCACCGCACCCATGCTGTGCCCGAAGAACACCAAGGGCCGGTCGGCGCACGGCCGCAGCACCTCGTGGAGGCGGTCGGCGAGCTCCGCGACCGAGGTGAGTCCCGGTTCGGCACGGCGGTCCTGCCGGCCCGGGTACTGGACGCACAGCACATCGGCGTACGGGGAGAGGGCGGCGGACACCGGGTGGAAGTAGCCGGCCGAGCCGCCGGCGTGCGGGAAGCAGACCAACCGGGCCGCGGCGCCCTCCGTGGGGTGGTACCGGCGGAGCCAGCGGCTGTCGACCAGGGTGCTGCTGCCTGACATGGGAGTTGACCCTTCGTTCAGCTGTACGGATAGGCGTTCTGTCGGACCGTCATATCACCCCACCAGCTCCGGCCGGTGCCGCGAACCCGACGCAGCCGGCGCTCAGACCCGGTCCAGCGGCCGGTGCGGCCCCTCCGGCAGTTCGACGGTCACGGTGTCGCCGGGCCGGACCGGCCCGCCCGTACGGACGACGCCCATGATCCCGGCGCGCCGCACGATCGACCCGTCCGCCGCGCGCCCGACGACCTGCTTCAGCAGCCCCGCGCGGTAGGCGTCGATCTGCGCGCAGGGGTTGCGCAGGCCGGTGACCTCCACCTCGGCCTCGGGGCCGATCCGCAGCACCGCGCCGACCGGCAGGGCGAGCAGGTCCACCCCCTCGGTGGTGATGTTCTCGCCGAGCGCGCCGGGTGCCACCTCGTAGCCGGACTCACCGAGTTCGGTGAGCAGCTCCCGGTGGATCAGGTGCACCTGGCGCAGGTTGGGCTGGCTCGGGTCCTGGGCGACGCGCGAGCGGTGCTTGACCGTCACCCCGGCGTGCACGTCGCCCTCCACGCCGAGCCCGGCGAGCAGCCGGATGCCCTCCCGGTTCGGCTTGCTGAACGAGTACTCGGCGTTGCTGCTGACTGCCACCACGGTGCCGCTCATGTGCTTCGACCCCTCTCGCGGACGTGAGTTCGACCGGCTTCGGAGTCTAGGCCCCCGGCCACGCCGCCCGCCGGGATCGGGAGGAAAACGGGCGCGATATTCGGAATTGCACCACCTCGAGGACCGCCGGGCCGGGCGATCCGGCGCCCGGAAACCCGGAACGAAAGCGCTGCGGCCGGTCATTTCGGAAATTCCGCACGCCGGTCGGGTACGACGGGGAAAGCCGTCCGAAATAATGGCGACGGATGGCCGGGAAACACCCCTACAATCACCACGACCTGCCGGGACAGCCGGAAGTCGAGGTCGTTTTTCTCTATAGCGGGGGGCATCGTGGGCATCGTCATCGCTGGAATCCTTGCCGTGCTGGTGGCAGGGGCGGTGTGGACGGTGGTCCGCACGTACAACCGGCTGATCCGGCTGCGCAATCAGACCCAGGCGTCCTGGGCGCAGATCGACGTCCAACTCAAGCGCCGGCACGACCTGATACCGAACCTGGTCGAGAGTGCGCGCGGGTACGCCGCGCACGAGCGAACGACCCTCGAGGCCGTCGTCACCGCCCGCGGAGCCGCGGCGGACTCCGGTCTCGGAGTCACGGACAAGGCTGCCGCCGAGGACGACCTGACCGCCGCCCTCGGCAGGCTGCTCGCCCTCGGCGAGAACTACCCGCAGCTGAAGGCCGACCGCCACTTCGCCACGCTGCAGGCGGAGTTGACCACCGCCGAGGACAAGATCGCCTACGCCCGGCAGTTCTACAACAGCGCCGTCCAGAGCTACCACACCGCGCTGGAGGGCTTCCCGGGCAACCTGGTCTCGCGGCTGGGCGGCGGGCACGGCCGACGCGAGTACTTCGAGGCCGGCGCCCCCGCGCAGGAGGCGACGCGGGTGAGCTTCGCATGAGCCTCGAAGCCCAGTTCTACTGGGGCGGCGCCGGCCTGTTCGGGCTCTGGCTCGCCGCCTTCGGCCTCGCCCTCGCGGCCACCCGGAACGGCACCGTGCACCCCCGCCCGGCCTCCCAGGAGTTCGGGCCGGAGCCGGAGGCTCCCGCCGTCGTCGCCCTCCTGGCCAACGGGTGGCGCTCCGTCGACCACGCCGCCGCGGCGACCCTGCTGGACCTCGCCGCGCGCGGCCTGGTCGAGGTGCGGCAGCCCGCCGACGACCCGGCGCTCAGCACGGTGCACCTCACCGGCCGGGCGGCCACCGACCTGACGCCGTACGAACGGCGCGTCCTCGACCGGATCACCGAGCAGGCGGGCGAGTCCGGCGCCCCCATCGGCGCGATCGCCTTCCGCGCGCAGGACCGGGCCACGTCGTGGAACGGCGCACTCCGCCGGGAGATCGTCGCCGAGGCCCGGTCGCGCGGCCTCTCCCGGCCCCGGTTCGGGGTGCTGGCGGCCGGCGCACTGGCCGTCGGCGCGTTCTGCCCCGGGGTGCTGCTGGCCCTGGGCGGCCTCACCGGCGGGCACAACCTCCGCGCCGCGGTCGCGGTCGGCGTCCTCCCCGCGATCCCCCTGATGTACCTGCTGAGCAGGGCGCTCGGCGAGCGGGCGACCCGCCAGGGCCTCGAACGCGCCGGGCACTGGGCCGGTGTCCAGGCGTGGCTGCGGGCGCACGAGGACTTCGCCCGGCTGCCTCCCGCCGCCGTCGCCGTGTGGGACCGCTACCTCGCCTACGGCACCGCGCTCGGGGTGACCGCCCGCACCACCCGGCTGCTCGGCTTCGACGCGGGGGACAAGCGCCGGGTCTGGTCGTCCTACGGCGGCGCCTGGCGCCCCGTGCGCATCCGCTATCCCCGGCTGCGCCCGGGCTTCGGCGCCGGCACCCCCCGGCTGCTGCGCCTGGCGGGCGCGGCGGCCGTCGTGGTGGTCGGGCTGGTGCTGTTCGCCGCCCTGCGCCGGCCCGAATGGGCGGTCACCTCCGGCCCCGACGCGAGCCACTCGCTGCGCCGCCCGGGGCTGCTGCTGACGCTGGGCTGGGTGGGCATCGGACTGCTCGCCGTCGCGGTGGCCGGCCGGTTCGGCCGCGGGACGCTGCTCGTGGCGTTCCTCGCCACCATGCCCGGCAACTTCGCCAGCGGCCACGGCTGGCTCTCCCACGGCATGGACCACCCGGGGCTCCTGCCGGGGGAGACCGTCGCGGTCGTCTGCTTCGCCGCGGTCGCCGCCTACTACCTCGCCCTCGCCGTGCTGGAACGGCGCGCGCCGCGCACCGTCACCGGCGAGGTGCTGCGGATGGAGCCGCGCCGACACCCGAAGGCGCCGCGGTTCCTGGCCGTCGACACGGGCGACGCGGACCGCACCGTCGCCTGGGCCCTGCCGGCGGGGGCGCCGGCGCCCGCACCGGGAACGGTCGTCCGCCTGTCGGTGTCGGTCGCCACCCGGGCCGTCCGGTCGGCGGAGGCCGTCCCCGCCTGATCGGCGGCACGGCCCGCGCCCGACGGCCGCAAGCATCGGCAACGGCCCGGGCCCGACGGCCCCGAGGATCGGCGGCACGGCCCGCGCCCGACGGCCCCGAGCATCGGCGACGCCCCGCGCCCGACGGCCCCGAGCATCGGCGACGGCCCGGGCATCGGCCCGCATCGAGCGGCCTCCCGCACCAGCGGGGGCCGCCCGGCTCTTCCGGACCACCGGGGAGCGGTCCGGCGCTACGGACGAACGGGCGCGCCGAGCAGCGGCAGCACCACCTCGTCGAGGATCTCGGCGATCACCCGGTCGGAGGCCACGGCCCCCTCGATCATCAGGGTGTCGCGGAGCAGGTCCAGTGGTAGGGAGACCACCCTCGGGGTGAGCCGGGCCCGGGCGATCTCCCCCCGGTCGGCGGCCCGGTGCATGATCGCGGCCAGGCCGTCCACCGGCCCGTCGGCCGTGAGGCCGGCGCGGAAGCGGGTGCGCAGTTCGGGGTCACGCATGATGTCGACCAGCAGCCCGTGCACGGCGTCCGCCGGCAGGTCGTCGAAGCGGTGCGCCAGACCGCCCAGGAAGGTGAGCAGGTCGGTGCGCAACTCGCCGGTGTCGGGCGGCTCCTGGTAGTCGGGGGCGTTGCGGCCGAGGGCGGCCATCACGAGTTCGACCCGGTTCTGCCAGCGGCGGTAGAGCACCGGCTTGCTGGTACGGGCCCGGGCGGCGACGCCGTCCATGGTGAGCCGGTCGTAGCCGTGGTCGACGAGTTCGGCCCAGACGGCGTCGAGGATCGCCCGTTCCAGTTCCCCGCCGCGCCGCCGGGTCGGCCCCGCGCCCGTCGTTCTCGCTCCGTCGTCCGCCACCGGTTTCCGCACCCGACCTTCGTAGATACGTTGCGTTTCCTATTGGGAGCAGTCTACTGTCCATCACAAGACACGCGCCGTATCTTACGGCTGAGCGACAGGGGGACCACCATGCCCGACCCGTCCGACGCGCCTCGCAGCTGCGACGGCCCCGGCACGTCCGGCACATCGGCCGCGCCCGACCTGCCCGACGCTTCCGGAAGGTTCGACACCGACGTCCTGGTGGTCGGCGCCGGCCCGGTGGGGCTCGTACTCGCGCTCGGGCTGGCCCGCGCCGGGGTCGACTGCCAGGTCATCGAGCGCGAGGAGGAGTTCCGCACGGCCGGGGTGCGCGGAAAGGGCGTCAACCCGCGGACCCTTGAGGTCTTCGACGACCTCGGGGTGGTCGGGGAGATCCTCGACCGCGGGGCGCTGAACCTGAAGGTCCGCACCTACCGGGGAGCCGAGCTCGTCCAGGAGCTCGACCCGGCCGAGTCCCTGCCCGCGACGCCCGACCGCCCGTACGGCGGGATGCTGCTGATCGCCCAGCACCACACCGAGGCCGTGCTGCGCGAGCGGCTCGCGGGGTACGGGGTCGCGGTCGAGCGGGGCAGCGAGCTCGTCGGCCACGCCCAGGACAGCGACGGCGTGCTCGCCACCGTCCGCCGGGGCGGCCGGAGCCTGCGGTTGCGGGCGCGGTACCTGGTCGGCTGCGACGGCGGCCGCAGCGCCGTCCGCAAGCTGGCCGGGATCCCCTTCCTCGGTGAGACCTGGGAAGAGGAACGTTTCATCATGGCCTCGATGGACCTCGACGGCCTCGATCCCGACCGCATGCACATCTGGAACCACCCCCGGTTCGGTGGCGGCGCGATGGCGCTGGTCCCGATGCGGCAGGACGGCACCTGGGCCGTGCACGCCGCCGTCGAGCCGGACGCCGACGGCACACTGCCGGCCCCCACGCTCGACACCTTCCGCCGGCTCTTCGCCGAACGGGCCGGCCTGCCCGGGGTCCGGATGCACGAGCCGACCTGGTCCACCGTCTGGCGCCCCACCGTCCGCGTGGTCGAGCGCTACCGCGAGGGCCGGATCCTGCTCGCCGGGGACGCCGCGCACTGCCAGACCGCGGCCGGCGGCCAGGGGCTGAACACCGGCGTCCAGGACGCCCACAACCTGGGCTGGAAGCTCGCCGCCGTGCTGCGCGGAGCACCCGAGGCGCTGCTCGACAGCTACCAGGACGAGCGGCTGCCGATCGCCCGCGCCTCCCTGGCCGCCACCTCCGCCCACCACAAGGCGGTGTTCCGCGGCGACGGCGCCGACCTGCTGAGCGACCAGTTCCGCACCATGGCCGTCGACGGCGCCGACCTCACCGGCCTGACGCTCGGCTACCGCGGCGGCCCGCTCGGCCGCGACCTCGACGGCGCCACCGGCGTCCGGGCCGGCGACCGCGCCCCGGACGCGCCCTGCGCGACGGCCGACGGCACGCCGACCCGGCTGTTCGACCTGTTCCGCGGGCCGCACCTCACCCTGCTGACCTTCGGCGACCACCCCGGACTGGCCGACCTGCCCGCCGTGCCCGGATTGCGCCGGGCCGCCGTGCTCGACCCGGACGGCCACGCCACCCGCGCGTACGGGCTGCGCGGGAGGGCCGTGGTGCTGGTCCGCCCGGACGGGCACGTCTCGCTCACCGGGGCGACGGCGGACACCCGGACCGTCCTGGAGCACCTGCGGGCCTTCGCCCTCCGACCGGCCGGAGGCTCGGACCGGCTCACCGCTCGCGAGGGCTGAGCCCGGGGAGGGCCGGCCCCGGGCTCAGCCGGCCCGGGGAGGGCCGGCCCTGGGGAGGCCCGCCCAGGCGCACACCGACCCATGGAAAGGCTGCCCCCGTGGGAAGGCCGTCCCCCGGGGCCCGCCGACGCTCAGGCCCGCTGGGCGACGCCCGTCGGAGCCCCCGCCCGGGCCGCCCGCTCGTCGGCGTCGGCGAGCAGGAAGTACACCGGCGAGAGCACGAGTTCGATCACCATCAGCACCACCTGGAAGCCGTGCGGCCACCCGTCCGCGGCGATCGACAGCACCCGGCTGAGGCCGCCCAGCAGGAACACCGCCGCCAGCCACCGGACCGCCCGGGCGGGCACCGGAGCCTGCCGGGCGGCCCAGATCCAGGCCGCACCGTAGCCGGCGAAGACCGCGCCCATGAAGCGGCCGAAGCTGTCGATCGTCGGGCCGGGGTCGGCGATCCCGGGGATCGCGGCGTTTCCGGCCAGCAGGTGGAAGAAGCCGATCGCCACACAGGCGACGCCCATGATCCACGCGAGCACCCGCAGAGTCTTCGCCATGATCCCCATCACCCCGCTACCCGGCCCGACCGAACGCCAGGCTTAGTTGACACGTGTCCACTAAGCTAGCGCCGACTAGTGGACACGTGTCAAGTAACCTGTCCGCCATGCCAGTCCAGGAACGCCGCAAACGCCTCGCCCCCGCCGAGCGCCGCGCCCAGCTGCTCGCCGTCGGCGCCCGGGCCTTCGCCACCCGGCCGTACGAGGAGGTGCTGATGGAGGAGGTCGCCGAGCAGGCCGGGGTGTCCCGCGCCCTGCTCTACAAGCACTTCGCGAGCAAGCACGAACTCTTCGCCGAGGTGTACCGGCAGGCGGCCGGGGAACTGCTGGTCCAGACCCGCTTCGACCCGGCGGACACCCTGGTCGAGCAGCTGGTCGAGGGCATGGACGCCCACCTCGACTACTTCGTCGCCAACCGGCACGCCGTGCTGACGGCCAACCGCGTCCTCGCCGGGGACCCGGTCATCCAGACCATCATCACCGAGGAGCTGGACACCCTGCGCACCCGGCTGCTCGGCGTCCTCCCGCTCGCGGACGAGGGCGCGCGCCAGGCGGTGTCCCAAGTCCTGCGCAGCTGGCTGGTGTTCGTACGGGTCCTGGTCCTGGACTGGCTGACGGAGCCGAGCTGCACCCGTACCGAGCTGCGCGACGCCTGCATCGGCGCGGTCCTCGGCGCGCTGCGGCCACTGCTGCCGGCCGATCCGGCGCCCGAGTGGGGGCGGTGACGGCCGGGACACGGTGACAGCCGGGGCGTGGTGACGGCCGGGACACGGTGACAGCCGGGGCGTGGTGACGGCCGGGACGCGGTGACGGTCCACTCGGCGTGGCAACCCGAACCGCGCGACGGCCCCGAAGCGGTGAGGGTCCCGACGCGGCGACCGCCCCGACGCGGTGACGGCCCCGGCGGGGTCCGTGGGCATACCATCGACCGTGGCGGAAGAGCCCACCAGGGCTCAAATTCCGCAGACAATAAGACAGTTGGATGGCCGCACCCCGTCGGCCCGTCGCCCCCGAAGGGATCCATGTCCACCGCCGCGCACGAGACCGCGACCCCGCTCCCCCCGCTCCACCGGCTCCCGGTCACCCCCGCCCAGCCGCCGCGCCCGACCACCCTCCCGGACGGCACCCGCGCCTGGCTCGTCACCCGCTACCGCGACGTCCGGCAGGTCCTCGGCGACCCCCGCCTCACCCGGGCCGACCTGCACGAGGTCGGCACCGCCGGCGGCACCGCCGACGTGGCCGCCAACCCGGCCTCGCTCTTCAACCAGGACGGCCCCGCCCACCGCCGGCTGCGCGCCACCATCCAGAAGGCCTTCACCCCGCGCGCCATCGCCGGCTGGCAGCCGTGGGTCGCGGCCGCCGTCCAGCAGGCCGTGGACGCGCTGGTCGCCGCCGGACCGCCCGCCGACCTGGTCACGGCCTTCACCCGGCCGGTGCCCTTCGCCGTCACGACGCGGCTGATGGGCCTCGACGGCGACGGCCCCGCCCACCTGGACGAGGAGCGGCTGAGGCGCTGGACCCTCGCCCTGCTCGCCCAGGGCGGCGACCCGGCCGAGGACCACGGCCCGGCGCTCGCCGAATTCCGCTCCTTCACCGAGGAGTTGATCGCCCACCGGCGCCGCGCGCCCGGCGCCGACCTGGTCAGCCGGCTCGTCCGGGCCGCGGACCAGGACGGCGGCGTCC
Source organism: Kitasatospora sp. NPDC001539 (assembly GCF_040298565.1). Lineage (NCBI taxonomy): Bacteria > Bacillati > Actinomycetota > Actinomycetes > Kitasatosporales > Streptomycetaceae > Kitasatospora > Kitasatospora sp. NPDC001539. The sequence continues at coordinate 14,071 of NZ_JBEPAK010000056.1, forward strand.
CCGAGGACACCCTCGCCTTCCTCGTCCTCGGGCTCACGGCCAGCGGCAACGAGAGCGTCACCGGCGCCCTCGGCAACGCCCTGACCTACCTCCTCGGCGAACGCGCCGACGACTGGCCCCTGCTGGCCGACACCGGCATCGCCGAGCGCAGCGTCGAACGCCTGCTCCACTTCATCCCGCTCGGCGACGAGGAGACCACCCTCCGCCGCGCCACCGCCGCGATCGAGGTCGGCGACGTCACCATCCCGGCGGGCGCCGTCGTCGCCGCCGCCCTCGGCAGCGCCAACCGCGACCCCGCCGTCTATCCCGCGGGCCTCGACGCGGACCTCGCCCTCCCCCTCGACGCCCCCACCCTCGCCTTCAGCGCCGGCCCCCACTACTGCATCGGCGCCTGGCGGGTCCGGCTCGAGATGCGCGAGTCGCTCCGCCGCCTGGCCACCGCCCTGCCCGGCCTGCGTCTCACCACCCCCGTCGACGACCTCCCCTGGCAGCTGGGCACCACCACCCGCAGCCCGGCCGCGCTGCCGGTCACCTGGTGACCGGGCGCCCCCGCGACCGGGCCGTTCCCCGGCCCGGCCGTCCCCGGGCCCGGCCCTCGCCGCGGCCCCGGAACGGCCGGCGGTCCGGCCGCTACGCCCACAGCCCCTCGCCCAGCACCCCGCCCTCCGGCACCCCCGGCAGCACGTACGCCACCGCCGAAGCCGTGTGCACCAGGAAGGGGTTGAGCGCGTCCTTCGCCGCCAGCCGCTCCTGCACCCGGTTGAACTGGGCCGGATCCCGCACGAAGGCGCAGAACAGCAGCCCGCGGTCGTCCGGGCCGTCGTCGTAGCTGTAGCCGCGCCGCAGCATCCGGGCCCCGGAGTCCAGGCGGGGGCTGGCCAGGCGGACGTGGGCGGTGCCGGGGATGACGTACGAGCCGTCGGGGTTCTTGGCGTAGATGTCCGGGTCGTCGTGCTCGGCCGTGCCGGTGAGCGGGGTGCCGTCGGCGAGACGGCGGCCCATGGCCAGGTCCCGCCGGTCCTCCGGGAGGGCGGCGAAGGCGGCGGTGTCCATCCGGATCCGGCGGTAGACCAGCACCGTGCCGTGCTCGTACGGCCCGGGCGGGCCCCACACCCACTGCCGGGCGGCCGCCTCGTCGGGGTTGGCCGTGCCGTCCTTGTAGCCGAAGAGGTTGCGCGGCGTGGTGCCCGGTGCGGTCCGCGCCAGGAAGCCGGACTGGCTCCAGCGGACCCCGGCCCCCGCCGACTTCGCCGCGGCACCGACCAGTTCGGCGACGACCGTCAGCGGCCAGCGGTCGGCGGCGCACAGCTGCACCACCACGTCTCCGCCGCCGCGCGCCGGCTCGAGCCGGTCACCGGGGAAGGCCGGGACATCGGCCAGCACGGACGGCACGTTCAGCCCCAGCCGCGCGGCCAGGCCCGGTCCGACCCCCACCAGGCTGCTGAGCTGCGCCGGTTCCCCGCCCCGCAGCCGCGGGTCCGTCGAGGTGCCGTCCGCCGCCCCGCCGAGCACCGCCGTCAACTCGCCCAGCAGGGAACGCAGCGCGCCGCGCCCGTCCGCGGTGGTGGCGGGCGCCAGGTCGAGTGCCAGCAGCACGGTGGCCGGCTGCTGCGGGGCCGTCACCCCGGCCTGCCGCTGCCCGTGGAACGGAACGGCGGCCGGCGGGGCGGGCGGCGGCGGCGCGGAGGCCGACCGCCCGTGCCCCAGCGCGACGACCCCGGCACCGAGTCCGGCACCGACCCCGGCGGCCAGTACCGCGCCGCCGCCCGCGATCAACGCCCTCCGGTGCACACCGCCTCCGGCGGCTCCCGGTTCTTTCCGGACCTTTCCGGTTTCCGCATGCATGACCGACATTGGAGACGATAGAACACCCCTTATGCAACTTTTGACTGTGCGTCAATTCCGAATCCGCTCCGCATTCCTGCCCGGCAGGCGGGCACCCGGCGGCCCGCTCGCGCTGCTGCTCGCCGGCTCCCTCGCCCTGTCCGGCTGCTCCTCCTCCGGCACCTCCTCCGACGCCCGCCACCCCGAGGGCACGGTGGTGCGGGTCCCCCAGGACTTCCCGAACATCCAGAAGGCCGTGGACGCCGCCCGCGAGGGCGACACCGTGCTGGTCTCCCCGGGCACGTACCAGGAGAGCGTGCGGATCACCAAGCCCCGCGTCGTGCTGCGCGGCGCCGACCGCAACACCGTCGTCCTGGACGGCGGCGTACGGCTGGTCAACGGCGTCACCGTCACCGGCCCCGGCTCGGTGGTCGAGAACCTCACCGTGCACGGCTTCCTCGCCAACGGCGTGCTGTTCACCGGTGTCACCGACGAGAAGCTCCAGCAGCGCGGCGCCGGGGGCTCCGCCTACGACCCGCTGGACACCGCCCGGTTCCCCGCCGTCCAGGGCTTCCGCGCCACCCGGGTCACCGCCTACGACAACGGCCTCTACGGCATCTACGCCTTCGACGCCCGGGCGGGCGTCATCGAGGACTCCTACGCCTCCGGCGGGGCCGACTCCGGCATCTACGTCGGCCAGTGCAAGCCCTGCGACACCCTGGTGCGCGGCAACACCGTCGAGCGCAACGCCGTCGGCATCGAACTCACCAACTCCTCCGACGGGCTGTACGTCCTCGGCAACCGCGTGGTCGGCAACCGGGTCGGCGTCACCGTCAACTCCAACGACCTGGAGGCGCTCGCACCGCAGCACGGGGCCGTGATCGCCGGGAACGCCGTCACCGACAACAACGCCGCCGACACCCCCGAACAGGCCGACGGCGGCTTCGGCATCGGGATCGGGATCGGCGGCGGCACGGCGAACCGGATCGAGCGCAACCTCGTCCGGGGCAACCGGGCGGCCGGCGTGGTCATCACCGACCCGCCCGGCCACCCCGCCGCCGGCAACCAGGTCCAGGGCAACCGCACCGAGGCCAACGGCGTCGACCTCGTCCTCGCCTCCGCCGACCCCGGCAACTGCTTCACCGGCAACCAGCCCGCCGTCCAGAGCCCCGACGACCTGGAGGGCCTGGCCGCCTGCGGCACGCCGAGCCGCGGCCCGCTGCCCGCCGGCCGTACGGCCCCGGTCCAGGCCCCGCCCGGCATCCCCTTCCACCAGGTCAAGGCGCCGCCCGCCCAGCCGTCCCTGCCCGACCCCGGCGCTCCCGGCCGGCCGGCCGTCGGACTGCCGGGAGCCGTCGACCCGGAGGCCTACCCGCTCCCCGCGACGGCCGACGCGCTGCCGAAACCGTGACCCCGGGGGGCGCGCCTGCGGGACGTCGGGCGGGCGGTCCGGCGGACGGGGCGGGCGGCCGAGGTGCCGGGAAGGCACCGTGGCCCACCGGATTCCCGGCAACTGCGCCGTGGGGCATGATCGGTGGGTCCGACCGCCCGCCGAGGAGCCCCGCGGCTGGCGGGGAGCCCTTAGGAACCAGGAGCCGGCGTGAACCAGGAACCCGGGCGAACGAGGAGCCCGTACGGACCAGGAGCCGGCACGCACGGGGAGGCTGCATGAACCGCCCGGCGGGGCTCCGGCCCACCCGGGCCGCGGGGCTCCCGCGGCCCGGCCGCGTGCCGTGCTGACGGGCGGCTGGACCGGCGATCTGCTGCTGGGCCTGGCCGTCCTGGTGGGCGCGTCCGTCCAGCGGCTGGCCGGCATGGGCTTCGCCCTGGTCGCGGCGCCCGTCCTGGTGCTGATGCTCGGCACGGACGGCGGGGTGACGCCGGCCGACTTCGCCGCCGGAGCCATCAGCGCCGTCGGCCTGGCCGGGAGTTGGCGGCACGTACGGCCGGCGACCATGCTGCCGCTGGTCCTGGCCGCCGCCTGCACCGTCCCGGCCGGGGCCCGGGTGGCGGCGCGGGTGCCCGCGCCGGGACTGCTGATCGGCATCGGCCTGCTGGTCTGCGCGGCCACGCTGCTGGTGATCCGGGGCGTCCGGGCGGCCGCGCTGCGCGGGCTGGGCGGGGCGGTGATCGCGGGTGCCGCCAGCGGGTTCATGAACTCGGCCGCCGGGGTGGGCGGCCCGGCGATGTCGCTGTACGCCGTGAACTCCGGGTGGACGGCACGGGAGTTCGTGCCCAACGCCCAGCTGTACGGCGTGCTGGTGAACGCGCTCTCGCCGGCGGCCAAGGGGCTGCCCGGACTGAGCGCGCCCGTGTGGGGGCTGGTGACCGCCGCGCTCGCGGGCGGCGCGCCGGCGGGCCGGGCGCCGGCCGCCCGGGTGTCCGAGCGGCGGGCCCGCGCCGTGGTGCTGGGACTGGCCCTGACCGGCGGGTTGACCACCCTTGTCAAGGGCGTTTCCGGACTCTGGCCACCCAGCTGGGAATGCTCTGTGAAGGGCGGCCAAATCTGTAGCGGTCATGCCATACTGCCTCGGTGACCTCAGCCAGCGTAGCCACACCCCCGCAGCGCAGCAGGCCCCAACTGGGCCGTAAATTCGCCATGCTGTGGTCGGCCTCATCGATCTCGGCCGTGGGCGACGGCATGCGCGACTCCTCGCTGCCGCTGCTCGCGCTGACGGTCTCGGACTCGCCGAAGGCCGTCTCGCTGGTCGCGGTGTCCGGTTCGCTCCCCTGGCTGCTGATGGCCCTGTTCGGCGGTGTCGTCGCCGACCGCTTCGACCGCCGCCGGCTGATGTGGACGATCGACATCGGACGGGCCGTCATCGTGCTCGGCTTCGCCGGCTGGGTCTTCCTCGCCACCCCGCCGCTGGCCGCGCTCGCCGTCCTGGCCTTCGTCCTCGGCTGCGGGGAGACGGTCTTCGTCAACGCCGCCACCTCGGCCATCCCGGACGTGGTCCGGCCCGACCAGCTCGACGCCGCCAACGGACGGCTGCAGGGCGGCCTGCTGGTCGGACGGATGGCCGGCCCGCTGGTCGGCACCACCCTGTTCGCCCTCGCCGCCGGTTCCCCGTTCACCGTGGACGGCATCTCCTTCGCGCTCGCCGCCGCCCTGGTCTTCGCCACCGGCCGCTCCACCGCGCCCCGGCCGCACACCGGCCGCCCGGTGTTCACCGAGATCCGCGAGGGTGTCCGCTGGCTCTACCAGCACAAGCAGCTGAGGCTGGTCGCCACCCTCTCCGCCCTGGCCGGAGGCGCCTCCGCGCTCGGCATCACCATGCTGGCGCTGCTGGTCACCCGCACCCTGGACGCCCCGACCTGGGCCTACGGCGCCGTCCTCGCCTCCGGCGTGGTCGGCGGCACGGCCGCCAGCACGCTGGCCGGCCGGCTCGGTCAGCGGATGGGCCGGCGGGCCCGGATCGCGCTCTCCTTCGTGCTGATGGGCTCCGCGCTGCTGCTGATGGGGCTGAGCCCCTCGGTGGTCCTGGTGGCGGTGCTGTTCGCGGTCGGCAACTTCGGCGTGGTGACGTGGAACGTCCAGGCGATCTCGCTGCGCCAGCAGATCGTCCCGAAGGAACTGCTCGGCCGGGTCAACAGCTGCTACCTGATGCTCACCCGGATCGGCATGCTGGTCGGCGCGGCCCTGAGCGGCTGGATCGGCTCCGCCGTCAACGTCCGCACCCCGTTGGTCATCAGCGGCGTCCTGCTGCTCGCCGCGCTCCTCGCCCTGCCCAGGATGGGCAACCTGGAGCCCGCCCCGGCCCCCGCCGACGACCGCGCGGCGGCGGAGCCCGTGGAGCAGCCGGCGGACTGACCGGCCGGCGGCCGGCTCCGCCCCGCCCGGGCGGGAGCCCGCTCCCCCGCCGGGGGGGGAGGCGGCTCCGCCCACCGGCCGAGGCGCCGCCACGGCTCCGGTTGCGACGGTGGGGGCGCAGCACCCACCGGACCGGAGAGCCGCCCATGACCGCCGAAGTGCCGACCACCGCCCCGCACACGCCGCCGCCCGGCGCCCGCCGACGGCTACGCGCCGCCTGGTCCGCCCTCCACACGCCCGTCCCGGGTGTCCCCCGCTGGGCCCGGATCGCCGCCCGGGCCGTGCCGCTCATCGTCCTGCCGTCCAGTGCCTGGCGGATCGCCACCTGCACCCTCCACGTCCCGCTGGACGGCGGTAGCCGCCCGGACTCCGGAAACCTTCCCTGGTGGCTGCCGCTGGAGCTGTACGTCGTCCTGCTGTCCGCCGTCTCCGAGCTGCTGGCCCTGTCCGCGCCGGGCCTGGTCGCCCGCTGGGGCGAGGTCTTCCCGCACTGGCTCCCGGTGCTGCGCGGCCGCCGCGTCCCGGTGGCGGCGGCCGTCGTCCCGGCCGCGCTCGGCGCCGTCGCACTGGTCTGCCTCACGGCCCTGTTCACCGTGATGCTCTCGCTGGGCCGCACCGTCCAAGGGCGCCCCCTGGGTGACGGCATCCCGGTGTTCGCCGGGGACTGGCACACCGCCGTACTCCTCGCCTGCTACGCCCCGCTGCTGCTCTGGGGCCCGCTGCTGGCCGCCGTCACCGTCGCCTACTGGCGGCGGAGGTCGTCGGGTGCGCACGCGTGCACGCGCTGAAGGCCTACGATGGCCGCATGGGCACCGGCACCGATCTGGCAGATGCGCACGGCTCGCAGCAGCGGAGCGAGGTGCGGCTGGACGTCGCCGCGTCCGTGCTGGCGCTGCTCGCCGACCGGACCAGGCTCGCGCTGCTGGAGCGGCTCGGGCGGGGCGAGGCGGACGTGACCACGCTGACCGAGGCGACCGGGGCCGCCCGCCCCTCGGTGAGCCAGCACCTGGCGAAGCTCCGGCTGGCGGGTCTGGTCGCCACCCGCAAGGACGGGCGGCGGGTCGTCTACTCGCTGCGGCACGGGCACCTGCGGCGGCTCGTGGACGAGGCGCTGAACGTCGCCGACCACCAGATCGGACACCTGCCGCCGCACGACTGAGGCCCCCGCCCCTGCCCCCGGCGGCGGAGTCCACCGGGCGGCGGATCCGTTCGCCCAACAGGTGCACAGGTACGCACGCATTGACTATGGTGGAGGCGTCATCCGCCACCGCCGCCCCCGGGACGGGTCCCATGCCGAGCGTGCTGCGCGATCGCACCTACCGCCACCTGTTCACCGCCCAGGTCGTCGCCCTGGTCGGCACCGGACTGGCCACCGTGGCCCTGTCGCTGCTGGCGTACTCGATCGCCGGCCGCGACGCCTCGGCGGTGCTCGGCACCGCGCTGGCGATCAAGATGGTCGCCTACGTGACGATCGCGCCGATCGCCGGAGCGCTCGCCGGGCGGATCCCGCGCCGGGCGTTGATGGTCGCGATGGACCTCACCCGCGCGGGAGTCGCGCTCACCCTGCCCTTCGTGGACCGGGTGTGGCAGGTCTACCTCCTGGTCTTCCTGCTCCAGGCCGCCTCCGCCGCCTTCACCCCGACCTTCCAGGCCACCATCCCGGACGTGCTGCCCGCCGAACGCGACTACACCCGGGCGCTCTCGCTCTCCCGGCTCGCCTACGACCTCGAATCGCTGTTCAGCCCGGCGCTCGCCGCCCTGCTGCTCTCCGTCGTCCCGTACGACTGGCTGTTCGCCGGCACCACGGTGGGCTTCGTCGCCTCCGCGGCGCTGGTCGTCTCCGCCGTCCTGCCCACGCCCCGCCCGGTCGAGCGCACCGGCGGGATCCACCGCAGGGCGGCCTTCGGCTCCCGGCTGTTCTGGGCCACGCCCCGGCTACGGGCCCTGCTCGCGCTGGACCTCGCGGTCGCGGCGGCGGGCGCGATCGTCTTCGTCGACACCGTCAACGTGGTCCGCGACCACTTCCACCGCCCGGCCGGGGCCGTCTCCCTCGCCCTCGGTGCCTACGGCGCCGGCTCGATGCTCGCCGCACTGCTGCTGCCCCGGCTGCTCGCGCGGGTCAGCGACCGCTCCGTGATGCTCCCCGCGGCCTTCGCCCTGCCCTGCGTCCTCGCCGCCGTCACCGCGATCACCGCCACCCCGGCCGGGACCGGCAGCTGGCTCGCCCTGCTCGCCGCCTGGGCCCTGGTCGGCGCCGGAAGCTCCGCCGTCCTCACCCCGGGCGGCCGGGTCGTCCGCCGCTCCGCCGCCGACCCCGACCTGCCCGCCGCCTTCGCCGCCCAGTTCTCCCTCTCCCACGGCTGCTGGCTGCTCACCTACCCCCTGGCCGGCCGGCTCGCGGCGGCCGCCGGCCTGCCCGCCACCGCCGCGGTCCTGGGCGCGGTGGCCCTGGCCGCCGCCACCGCCGCCGCCACCCTCTGGCCCACCCGCGACCCGGACGCCCTCAGCCACCTCCACACCGACCTCCCGCCGGACCACCCCCACCTCGCCGACGCCCGCCCCACTCCCACCGGCGCCTGGCAGCACGGGCACCGCTTCGTGATCGACCAGCACCACCCGAGCTGGCCCCGCCCCCGGCCGGCGGCCCTCGGCTGACGGCGCGCCCGCTCGGACGGGGCGGCGGCACCTCAGGATGGTTGCCGCCGGTGCTCTGCGCCCCGATGCCGGCCGGGGTCACAGCCGCCGGCGCGGGCTCAGGTGTCGTAGCAACCGCGCCAGGGGGCGCCGAAGCCCAGGCCGTCGGGATGGAACTCGGCCCGCACGCCGCCGTCTTCCTCCTCCTCGTCCTCCTCGTCCACGTCCTCCTCCAGGACCAGGCCGAACAGGATCCTCCGAACCGGACGGCGAAGGGTGCGATCGCGATGTCCTGGTACTGCCGCTCCGGAAGAGCGTCCAGCCACTCGTCGAGCAGCAGCCGGGCCGCGCGGATCGCCTTCTGCTCGCCGTCCGCCGTGGTACCGGTGAACCGGATGCGCGAGTCCAGGTACCGGCCGGCCGCGTCGAACCGGTGCAGCACCGCGCACCAGCGCTTCCGGGACGGCCAGTCGTCGCCGCTCCAGCCCTCGGGGAAGGCCGCGTGACCGGCGCGAAGAACTGGCCGCCCTGCCACCGCCCGATGGTGCTCGTGCGGTAGTCGGGCTCGTGTCCGATCGGGATGACCTCCGGAATGCCCATGCCGAGGCCGTAGGCGCCACCTCGGACAACGGGCGGCGACGGCCTTGCGGCCGGTCCGCGCTGAACGGGCCTCGAACGCGGTGCCGGGTGCCCGTCCCTCCGGCCCGGCGGCCCCGCCCCGAGAGCGCCCGGAGTGGGAAGTCGGCCGGACCGACGTCCCACGCCGGGCGGCCGCCCGCCCCCGCCCCGCGCGGTGCCGCGCCGGGCTCAGCGGATAATGGCCGGTGGCCCGCGCCGCCCGGCGCCTGCGGCGGCGATCGAGCGAGAGGTGGAGGGCGGATGGCCCTGGAGGAAGGACGGCGCGTCAGGTTGGCGGAGGACCTCGCGATCGGCGAGGCGCTCGCCGGGGAGGCCGGTGCCGTCGTCGGGTTCCTCTCGCTGGGGGCCGGGCTCGAGGGGACCGTCGAGCGGGTGGACGGTGAACTCCCGGAGAGCGCGGGGGTCGGCGAGTACCAGCGGCTCAAGGCGCTGTTCGACGACTACGGGCACACCATGCCGGTGGCGAGCCGGGAGCGGCTGGAGGCCGAGATCGCCGCGCTGGAGCCGGAGTGGGTCGCGCACCGGGAGCGCGGGCGCCGGGTGACGGTCCGGGTCCGCTGGGACAACGGCCTCGTCCTCGACGGGGCGCACCAGGACGTCCTCACCGCGCTCTGAGCGGACGGGCCGGCCCCGGCCGCCGGCCCTACGCCCGCGTGCCCCGCGCCTGTCCCCGGGCCCGCACCCACGCCGCCTCGCGCAGCAGCCGCAGGCCGTTGAGGCCGACGATGACGGTCGAGCCCTCGTGGCCCAGCACACCGAGCGGCAGCGGCAGGGTGGCGACGAGGTCCCAGGCGACCAGCACCGAGATGAACACCGAGGCGATCACCAGGTTCTGCACCACGAAGGACCTCGCCCGCCGGGAGAGCGCCACCATGGCCGGGACGGTGGCGAGTTCGTCGCGCACGATGACCGCGTCGGCGGTCTCCAGGGCGAGGTCGGAGCCGGCCCGACCCATCGCGACGCCGGTGTGGGCGGCGGCCAGGGCCGGTGCGTCGTTGACCCCGTCGCCGATCACCAGCAGCCTGCGGCCGGCCGCCTCCTGCTCCCGGACGGCGGCGACCTTGTCCTGCGGCAGCAGCCCGGCCCGGACCTCCGCGATGCCGACCTCGGCGGCCACCGCGGCGGCGGCGCGCGGGTTGTCGCCGGTGAGCAGCATCGGGGCGCGGCCGGTGAGGCCGGTCAGCGCGGACACCGTCGCGGCGGCGTCGGGGCGCAGCCGGTCGGCGATGCCGAGCACGCCGACGGGCAGGCCGTCGACCTCCACCAGGACGGCGGTGCGGCCGCGGGCCTCCACCTCGGCGACGATCGCCGCGACGGTCCCTCCGGCGGGCCCGGCGGCGGTGACGGCGGCGGTGACGTCGGCGGTGACGGCCACTGCGCCCCCGCGGCCTTCCCCGCCCTCCGGCCGGGGGAGGCCCGCGTGCAGCCGCTCCGGCGTGCCGACCGCGACGATCCGGCCCTCCACCCGGGCGGTCACCCCGATCCCCGGGACGGAGGCGAAGTCCTCGGCGGCCGGCACCGCGAGCCCGCGGGACCGGGCGGCGTCGACGACGGCGCGGGCGAGCGGGTGCTCGCTGGGGTGCTCGGCGGCCGCGGCCAGGGCCAGCAGCCGGCTCTCGGTGAGCCCGGACTCGGGCAGGGGCCGGAGGTCGGTGACGCGCGGGGTGCCTTCGGTGAGGGTGCCGGTCTTGTCGAGGGCGACGGCGTCGACCTGCCCGAGGCGTTCCATCACCACGGCGGACTTGACCAGCACGCCGTGGCGGCCGGCGTTGGCGATGGCGGACAGCAGCGGCGGCATGGTGGCGAGGACGACGGCGCAGGGCGAGGCGACGATCATGAAGGTCATCGCGCGCAGCAGCGAACCGGTGAGGGCGGCGCCGAAGGCGAGCGGGACGGCGAAGACGGCGAGGGTCGCGATCACCATGCCGATCGAGTAGCGCTGTTCGACCTTCTCGATGAACAGCTGGGTCGGCGCCTTGGTCTCGGAGGCCTCCTCGACCATGGCGACGATCCGGGCGATCACCGAGTCCGAGGCGTCCCGGTCGACCCGGATCCGCAGCGCCCCGGTGCCGTTGAGGGTGCCGGCGAACACCTCGTCGCCGGGCAGCTTGGCGACGGGCAGCGGTTCGCCGGTGATGGTGGCCTGGTCGACCTCGCCGGCGCCGTCCAGCACCCGCCCGTCGGCACCGATCCGCTCCCCCGGCCGCACCAGGACGGTGTCGCCGACGGCCAGGTCCCCGGTCGGCACGGTCTCCTCGGTGCCGTCCCCGAGGAGCCGGGTCGCGGTGGCGGGCGCCAGGTCGAGCAGTCCGCGCACCGAGTCGGCGGTCCGGGCGGTGGCCAGGGCCTCCAGCGCGCCGGAGGTGGCGAAGATGACGATCAGCAGTGCGCCGTCCATCACCTGGCCGACGGCGGCGGCGCCGAGCGCGGCCACGACCATCAGCAGGTCGACGTCGAGGGTCTTCTCGCGCAGCGCCCGGAGTCCGGCCAGGGCGGGCTCCCAGCCTCCGCTCGCGTAGGCGGCGGCGTACAGCGGGCCCCAGGTCCACGCCGGGGCACCGGCGAGCTGCATCGGCAGCGCGATCAGGAAGAGCAGGGCCGCGGCGCCGGCCCAGCGGGCCTCGGGCAGCGCGAACGCCCGGGTGCGGCGGCGCGGGGCGGTGTCCGAGCGTGGTGCGGCGGTGGGCGCGGGGCGCTCGGCCAGGGTGGTGGGCATGCGGAGGTGACCCTTCGGGCAGGGTGGGGCCGATGACTCGTCCAGCATACATGAACATATGAACGCTCCTTCATGCGTCGGTTGTACTATGGGCCGCATGGGTCATGGAGCCGCCCCCGCAACCGCCGTCCCGCACACGCGCCTGGACGCGACCAGCGCCGCCCGGGTGGCGACCACGCTTCAGGCCCTGGCCACGCCGTCCCGGCTGCTGATCCTCTCCCGGCTGCGCGAGGGGCCGTGCGCGGCGACCGAACTCGCGGCCGAGGTCGGCATGGAGCAGTCCGCCTGCTCCCACCAGCTGCGGCTGCTGCGCAACCTCGGCCTGGTGGTCGGGCAGCGGCAGGGCCGCTCGGTGGTCTACGCGCTCTACGACAACCACGTCGCGGCGCTGCTCGACCAGGCGGTCTACCACATCGAACACCTGCGGCTCGGGCTCACCGACGAGCTGGACGCCCCGGAGTAGCGCCGTGGGCCGGCCGGTCCGGCGCGTCCCGCCGGGCCGGACCGGCACCCCCGCGACCGTACGGACGCGCACCGCCCGCGGCCCCGGGAACGGCGCGCGTGTCGGGCACCGCCGGAGCCCGGTTCCCCTACCATCGGAGTCCGTCCGGGCGGCGTGCCCGGCCGCTCTGGGGGGAGTACCGGGTGATACGGATTCTGCTGGCCGAGGACATGCACATGGTCCGAGGCGCGCTGGTGGCGCTGCTGGACCTGGAGGACGACCTCGAGGTGGTCGCGGAGACCGAGCGCGGCGACCTGGTGGTGCCGAAGGCCCTGGAGACGGGGCCCGACGTGGCGATCATCGACATCGACCTGCCCGGCATGGACGGCCTGACCGCCGCCGGCCGGCTCAAGTCCGAGCTGCCGCAGTGCCGGTCGCTGATCCTCACCAGCCTCGGGCGGCCCGGCACCCTGCGCCGGGCGCTGGAGGCGCAGGTCTCGGGCTTCCTGCTGAAGGACGCGCCGCCCGCGCAACTCGCGGAGGCGGTCCGCGGGGTGGCGGCGGGTCGGCGGGTGATCGACCCCCAGCTGCTGCTGGACGCCTTCGACAGCGGCCGCAACCCGCTGACCCTGCGGGAGACGGAGGTGCTGCGGGCCGCCGCCGGCGGCGCCGAGGCGGCGGAGATCGCGGCGGCCCTGCACCTGTCGGTCGGGACGGTCCGGAACTACCTGACGACGATCGTGACCAAGCTCAACGCCCGCAACCGCATCGACGCGATCCGGCTGGCCGAGGAATCCGGCTGGCTGGTCTGACCGCAGGGGTCAGGCCGGCACCTCGGCGACCAGGTGGAACCACCCGCGCCCGTCCGGCCCGGCGCTGAGCCGCCCGCCGACCTCGGCGAGCCGCACCTCCAGGTTGTCCAGGCCGCCGCCGTGCCGGTCGCCGTCCCCGAGCGCTGCCCGCTCGGGGACGCCGTCGTTGGAGAGGGTGAGCCGCAGCCGCCCGTCCTCCGCCCGGCCCTTGACGACGCAGCACTCGGCCTTGCTGTGCCGCAGCAGGTTGGTGACGCCCTCGCGCAGCACGGTGGCGAGCACGGTGTCGGCCTCGCCGGCGGGCTGGATGCCGCCCAGGTCGAAGCGGGCCTCGATGTCGGCCGCGGAGAGCACGGAGCGCGCGGAGAGCGCCTCGCTCTCCAGCGACATGTCGCGGTAGCCGCGGGCCACCGCGCGCACGTCGGCCAGGGCCTGCCGGGAGATCTCCAGCACCCCGCCGAGCTCGTCGAGCGCCCGCTCCGGGTTGGCCGTCACCAGCCGGCAGGTCAGCTCGCTCTTCAGGGTGATCGCGGAGAGGCTGTAGCCGAGCAGGTCGTGGAGGTCCCGGGCGAACCTCAGCCGCTCCCTGGTGACGGCCAGCCGGGCCAGTTCCTGCTGGGCCTGCTGCACCTCGATGACCAGCTGGGCCAGCCTGGTCAGGCCGAAGACGATCAGCCCGGTGAGCGCCGTCGCCACGGTGAGGTAGACCGCCTCGGCCACGCCGATGCCCAGCAGCGCGCCGCTGACCCCGGAGAGCAGCACCACCGCTCCGAAGGCCGCCCCGGCCCGCCGGCCGGGCAGCAGGAGCAGCACCGAGGAGCCCAGGAAGCCCGCCATCCCGCCCCAGGCGAAGCCGAAGAACACCAGCGGCAGGTAGGTGAGCACCGCCTGGGCGAGCAGCGTCCAGCGTCCGTAGCGCTCGCGGACGCGGTGCATCCGGGGCGCGCAGTGGACGAATTGCAGGGCCGAAGCGGCCGTGAATGTCAGGCTCGCGACAGCGAATTGGCTTTCCGTCGGATGGCTGGTCGACATGTTCAGAAAGCCGACCACGACGAAGCCGAGCTGCACGATCACCACAATGGCCAACGCCAGCTTCGGCGGGGGGGCGTTGAAACCGGCCGGTCTGTTTTCCCCGGCGGGCCGACCCCCCGCACCGCCGGACCCGTCCGACCCCCTCCGCACACGTACGGTCCCACTCAAGCTGTACTCCCCCCAAGCGACTTGGGGGGAGTATAGGGCGCGGCTATCGCCGCGAGGACACCTCGTTCGCACACTCGTCCCAGCCGGTGAAATCGGCCGGATCCACCGGCTGCTCGCCGACCGGGCGGCTGCCCTCCGGCAGCGTGCCCAGGACGAAGCCGCCGACCCTGCTCTCGGCCCGCCAGTCGACCCGCAGCGCCCGGTCGGCCAGTTCGATGTCGCCGCTGCGCAACGCGCAGGTCGCCAGGCCCATGGCCGTCCCGACCAGGTACATGCTCTGGGTCACCACACCGACGTGCTTGAGCGTCAGCGCGTACGCGAGGCCGCTGAACCTCCAGGAGAGCCGGCGGTGCCGGGAGGTGATGGCGACCACCACGCCCGGCGGGGTGGCCAGCCGGGCCCCCACCGCGGCCTCGGCGAACAGCTCGTCGAGCTCCTCCCGGCTCTCGTTCACCGCGATCAGGCAGTGCTCGCCCGGCGCGTAGTAGTAGATCCCGTCCGGCAGGCCCTCGCAGTCCCGCACCGCCGGGTAGAACTCCAGCTCGTACGCGCCGTCCCCGCTGGGGTACGGGCGGTCGCTGACCGGCTCGCCGGACGGGTCGTCGGCCGCGGCCGGCCGCAGCCCGCGCACCCGGACGGTTCGGTGCAGGAACTCGCCGAGCTGCTCCGCGGTGAACGGCGCGGCGCCGAACTCGCGGATCGAACGGCGGCCCTCGATCACCGTGGTCAGCACCGGGTCCCCCGCCAGCACCTGCTTGAGGTCGGGCCGGGCCAGCGGGTGGCGCCGGCCGGCCGGGAGCGGGCGCAGCGCGGGCTCGGGATCGGTGTGCCCGCGCAGCGGGTACGTCGCACCGAACGGGCCGTCGTGGCGCCCGGTGGTGCTGCGGGTGTGGAAGAACAGGTCCACCCCGGACCACGCGGCCAGCACCGGATCGGCGTCCTCGCCGAAGGTCGGGGCGGACAGCCGGATCAACTCCACCGAGGGCCGGGGCGCCGGCCCGCCGTCCTCGGCGACCGACAGCAGGCCGGCACCCGCGAGGTGGGCCAGCACCGCCAGGACCGCCGGTTCGGACAGGCCGGACTCCGGCACGATCTCGGCGGGCCGCACCGGGCGGCCGAGCATGCCCACCACCCGGGCGCTCTCCGGCCGGTGCAGCTCGACCCGGTGCAGGGCGGTGGGCGCCTCCAGCACGAAGCCGGCGCCCTCGGTGCGCAGGAAGGCGAAGCGGGACAGCCGGACCGGCCGGCCCGGTTCGACCGGCCCGGGGTGGAACCGGGCCTCCTTGGCCAGCGGCACCACCGACAGCAGCGGCTGGGCGGCGTCCTCCAGGCCGAGCGAGCGCACCACCAGGTGCTGGAGCCGGTGCAGCACCCGCAGCACCTCGGTCTGCCCGGCGCGGTCGGGCACCGGATCCCCGCCGCCGCCGGCCGGGAGCGCCCCGGCGAAGACGTTCTCCAGCATGATCGGCCCGAGGCCCATCCGCCGCAGGGTCTCCGCCACCAGCGGGTGCGGGCGGTCCAACCGGAAGTCCCCCCAGCCGGCTCTCAGCAGCAGCGAGCCGTCCGGCTCGACCGGCTCGACCAGGACGTCCTCGCGCAGGGACCACAGGGCGCGGGGGCGGGCTCCGCCGGCGGCACGGGCCGCGGCGAGGATTCCGTCACTGGTCGGCATGGGGTGACTCCTCAGTGCTGGTGGCCCGGCGGGCGGGGGCTCCGCCGGGCGGTCCGACCGGAGCGGTCAGACGAACAGGGGGATCGGATTGAGGTCCTCGTAGCGGGTGGGCCGGGCCACCCGCCCGAGGGCGACGGGGACGTCGAACAGGCGGCCCGGGGCGAACCGGGCCCACATCTGGCGCAGGCCGGGGACGACGACCTTGACCACCGGCAGGCCGATGTCGGGTCTGGTCTGGTCCAGCACCAGCAGGTCGAGGCCGTGGGCGCGGACGGTCGCCACGCAGGCGGCGACCTCCTCGCCGAGGTCGCGGCGCGCACCGGCCGGGTAGTCGGCCGGGCCGCGCGCCGGCCGGGCCGGGTCGGGCAGCAGGTAGGGCTGGTTGCGCACCGTCGCCGCGCGCCACCAGGAGAGCAGCTCGGGGTCGTCCAGGTCGTAGCCGGTGCCGTCGGGGGCCGCGCCGAGGACGGCCGGCAGCAGCTGGCCCATCTCGGTCAGGGCCCGCCGCAGGGCGATCCGGGCGTCGAAGTGGGCGCCGAAGCCGAAGACGATGTCCTCGGCGGGCTTGTCGGTGCGGCGGGAGAGCACCGCGAAGACCGGGATGCCGAGGTCCGAGGTGAGGTCCAGGGCCCACACCTCGCGGCCCAGGCCCGCGTAGAGCTCCATCGTGTCCCGGCCCCAGACGTCGCCGAACTCCGCCGTCCGGACGGCCGGTTGCCGGGTGCGGTTGTACCACCAGAGCGCGACGGCGTCCCGTTCGACGAGTTCCAGGAAGCCGTGCACGATGGCGTCCTCCAGGCTGCTGCCGGCCGCGTTGCCGTTGGAGTCGGCGCGCAGCGCCCGGCTGCCGGCGGGCGGCAGGACCGGGCCGACCGCGCAGCTGTAGTAGAGCATCCCGGTGGGCAGCAGGCGCCGGCGGCCGTCGGCCAGGGACCACACCGGCGTCCAGTCCACCGGCTCGGTTTCGTCGAAGGGCGCCGGCACGTGCTGGAACACGGAGTGCCGCTCGTTCCAGCGCTCCCGGTCCACGTACTGGCGCGGGTCGAACAGCTGGCAGGAGTCCGGGTGGACGGCCTCCGCGGCCAGCTCCCGGTAGCTGCCGCGGATCCGGGTCTCGTCCCCGTGCAGCGCCCCGGAGTGCCGCTCCAGCGCCTCGCACAGCGCGCTGACCTTCGCCTCCAGCGGGGTCGCGCCCTTGCCGCCGCTCATCTGCCGCAGGCCGGCGCGCAGTTGGGCGAGGTCGCCGGCACCGGCGACCGGATTGCGGCCGGACAGGTAGCAGTTGATCCGGACCGGGGCGCGCGGGTCCCGGCGGATCTCGGCGATCACGCCGGTCACCGGGCTGACCAGGTGGCCGTAGCGCTCGTAGACCTGTTCCGGCGTCCGGGCGCGGTGGCAGTCCGCGCCGTCCGCCTTGGGACGGGCCACCGGGACGACCGGCCGGGCCAGTTGGGCGGCCATCAGGCCCGGGTCGCCGCACTCCGCGCACTGCGGGCGGCGGACCACCCGGTGGCCCCGTACGGCCAGGCCGAGGCTGTCCAGCACCCGGATCTCCCGCTGCCCGTCGTGCCGGTGGCCGGCCAGCCACTTGACGGCCTCCAGGGCGGCGAGCTGCGCGCCGAGCGCCCGGACGGCCGGCACCGAGGTGTCCGGCCGGGCCACCGGGCCGGTCAGGCCCAGCGCCCGCTGCACCGGCACCTCGGAGCGCCGGTGGGCGCGCAGCCGGTGCGCCAGGCAGGTCCAGCAGGGGCCGTCGGCCGCGCCGAACACCGGCCCGACCCAGGGGCTGGAGCCGCCGGGCTTGACCGCCAGCCAGGGCCGCCCGGCGGCCCGGTGGGCGGCGTCGACCTCGCGCAGGGCCGGATCGAGGTAGTCGGCGCAGACCACCACCGACAGCGCCCCGGCGCCGTCCGCACCGGTCACCGGCAGGCCGTTGTCCCGGCAGGCGCGCTCCACCTCCCCGGCGTCGGCGCCGCCGACCGCGAGCACCGCGGCGCCCGCACCGATCCCCGCCAGGGCGGCGTCACCGTCCAGCCCCGCCAACTCCCAGTAGGCACGGGCCGAGCGGTGCTCGGGCCCGGCGGCGGGCTCGTCGCGGTAGCCGATCAGCCCGGCTCGCGCGAGCCGGGC
>NZ_JBEPAK010000057.1:0-31720 GCF_040298565.1 Kitasatospora sp. NPDC001539
ATAGCGTGGTCGGGCAGCGACGAAAGGACCTTGACCACCATGACCCGCGTGATCGCCGGGTCGGCCGGCGGCCGCCGGCTGGCCGTACCGCCCGGCCGGGGCACCCGCCCGACCTCCGACAAGGCCCGTGAGGCGATGTTCTCCACCCTGGAGTCGCTGCGCGGCACCCTGCACGGGGCCCGGATGCTGGACCTGTTCGGCGGATCGGGCGCGGTCGGCCTGGAGGCGCTGTCGCGCGGGGCCGAGCACGTCCTGCTGGTCGAGGCGGACGGCCAGGCGGCCCGGGTGATCCGGGAGAACGTCCGTACGGTGGCCCTGCCGGGCGCCGAGGTGCGGGCCGCCAAGGCCGAGAAGGTGATCGCCGGGCCGCCCCCGCAGACCCCCTACGACCTGGTGTTCCTCGATCCTCCGTACGCCGTGACGGACGACGAGGTGCGGGAGATGCTGATCACACTGTCGGCTGGGGGCTGGCTCGCGGCGGACGCACTCGTCACCGTGGAGCGCAGCACCCGTGGCGGCGAGTTCGGCTGGCCCGAGGGCTTCGAGGTGCTGCGCTCCCGCCGCTACGGCGAGGGCACCCTCTGGTACGGTCGCGCCGCCGCCGAGGCCAGCGATCACGAGTAGCGGGCCGCGGTCCGCAGCAGCCGTCACCCCACCAGGGAGCACATGCCATGCGCCGAGCCGTCTGTCCCGGTTCGTTCGACCCGATCACCAACGGCCACCTCGACATCATCGGGCGCGCCTCGAAGCTGTACGACGTGGTGCACGTCGCGGTCCTGATCAACCGGAACAAGCAGGGCATGTTCACCGTGGAGGAGCGGATCGGCCTGATCGAGGAGGTCACCGCGGAGTTCGGCAACGTGGTGGTCGAGTCGCACCACGGCCTGCTGGTGGACTACTGCCGGGAGCGCGGCATCCCCGCGATCATCAAGGGCCTGCGCGCGGTCAGCGACTTCGACTACGAGCTGCAGATGGCTCAGATGAACCACGGCCTGACCGGCGTGGAGACGCTGTTCGTGCCGACCTCGCCGACGTACAGCTTCCTCTCCTCGACGCTGGTCAAGGAGGTCGCCTCGTACGGCGGCGACGTCTCCCACCTGCTGCCGGAGACGGCGCACCGCCGCCTGGTCGAGCGGATCGCGGAGCGCAAGGCGGAGCAGTAGCGGGCGCGGTGGCCGGGTGGCAGCGGGCGCAGCGTCCGGGCGGGCGCCGGCCGTCCGCCGCAAAGGGGCCGGCCGCCGCAAAGGGGCCGTCCGCCGGAAAGGGGCCGACGGCCCGCCCGTTTCTGCCGGTTCGTCACGGATTGTCCGAGGCGGGGGCGGGCGGTTCGGCTCGGGCGTTGTGAGCTCGCCGCGCGGTGGCCGTACAGTCTGTATTCCTGCCCTGCGGTGCACTGCACCGCGCCGGGCCTGCCTCCGCCGGACCGTCGGCGGCACACGGAAAGACAGAAGCCCCGTGGACGTGCAGCACAAGGTCGACGAGATCGTGGCGGCGGTCGAGAACGCCCGCTCGATGCCGATGTCGGCCTCCTGCGTGGTGAACCGGGCCGAGCTGATCGGCCTGCTGAACGACCTCAAGGCGGCCCTGCCCGCCGAACTCGCCCAGGCGCAGTCGGTGATGGCCGACCACGAGCAGGTGGTGGCGGACGCCCAGGCCGAGGCCGAGCGGATCATCCAGGGCGCGCACGCCGAGCGCGGCTCGCTCATCTCGGACACCGAGGTGGTCCGCCGGGCCCAGGCCGAGGCGGACCGGATCCTGGCCGAGGCCCGTGCCGAGGTGGAGGCCAAGCGGGCCGAGGCCGACGACTACGTGGACAGCAAGCTGGCCAACTTCGAGGTCGTGCTGACCAAGACGCTCGGCGCGGTCGGCCGCGGCCGGACCAAGCTGCGCGGCGACTCCAGCGTCTTCGAGACCGAGCGCGAGGGCGAGACGGACGGCGAGGAGTTCCAGCCGCAGCAGATCAGCCCGAGCCCCGAGGTCGACGAGTACGTCGATGTGAAGCTCGCCACGCTGGAGAACGTGCTCAGCGCCACCCTGGAGGCCGTCGGCAAGGGCCGCGACAAGCTGCTCGGCAAGCGGCCGATCGACGAGCTGGGCGCCTACCTGGCCGCCGCCGACGAGGCGCAGCAGGCCAAGGAGCGGGCCGAGGCGGTGGCCGCGGGCTTCGCCGAGGAGGCCGACGGCAGCGACATCGCCTGGTACCGCGAGGACGTTCCGCAGCAGCAGACCTGGCCCGAGCAGCAGGCCCCGGCCGCGGCCGGCTGGCAGGAGCCGGGCGCCGACCAGTACGCGGCCGCCCAGCAGCAGGGCGCGCAGTATGCCGACGTGTACGGCGGCGGCTTCGACCCGGCCGGCCAGGGCGACCCGTACCACGCCCAGTGGGGCCACCAGCAGCAGGGCGGCTACCCGCAGCAGCAGGGCTACCACGAGCAGCAGCAGGGCGCCGGTTACGGCTACCAGCAGCAGCAGGAGGGCTACGGCGCCCAGCCGTACGACGGCTACGCCTACCCGCAGCAGCCCGCGCTGCCGCCGGCCGTGCCGCACCAGCAGCAGGGCCTGGACGAGACCAGCTTCTTCGACACCAGCATGATCGACATGACCCGCCTGCGGGAGCTCGGCGGCCGCTGAGCGGGCCGGGCGGGACCGCCGGGAGTCTGCTGACGGGGCCGAAGTTGGGCCTGGCGGGAGACTCCGGTAGTCTGAACCACTCCGGCATCCCCATGTCCGGCCGTCGGCTTGCCCGCGCAACGTCGACGCCGGTGGGGGACTCTTCGTCGATTCCTATGGAAGTCAGGACACCTTGAACCGCCTCGACCACCGCGACCCCCTCGTGTTCGACACGCACGAGCTGGGCCGTCGTCCGGGCGCGATGCGCAAGGTGAGCCGCACCCTGGAGGCCCCCGAGGGCTTCGGGATCATCGACGTGATCGGCGTTCCGGAGAAGAGCCCGATCGAGCTGGAGCTCCGCCTGGAGTCCGTGGTGGAGGGCGTGCTGGTGACCGGCACCGCCGAGGCCCACGTCGAGGGCGAGTGCGTGCGGTGCCTGGAGCCCGTCGAGTTCGACATCGACGTCGACTTCCAGGAGCTGTACTACTACCCGGAGTCCGACGAGCGCCACCGCGCCCGGACGGCCGGGGCCGAGGACCTCGACGAGGACTCGGAAGAAGAGACTTACCGTCTGGAGGGCGACTACTTCGACCTCCAGCCGGTGCTGCGTGACGCGGTGGTGCTCGCACTGCCGCTGCAGCCGGTGTGCCAGGAAGACTGCCTGGGCCTGTGTTCCGAGTGCGGAGCGCGCCTGAGCGACGACCCGGCGCACCACCACGACGCCGTCGACCCCCGGTGGGCGGCTCTGCAGGGACTCTCCGCCGACCGCGGCGACGAGGCCCGCGGCGAAGCCGCTGATCGGCGGCGGGGAAATAAGCACAGCGACACCCGTGAGGGTTTCGCCGAGAACCAGGAGAAGTAGCCGTGGCTGTTCCGAAGCGGAAGATGTCGCGCAGCAACACGCGCCACCGCCGTTCCAACTGGAAGGCCGTCGCCCCGGCCCTCGTGGCGTGCGACCGCTGCCACGAGCCGAAGCTGGCGCACATCGCGTGCCCGAGCTGCGGCACGTACAACCGTCGCCAGGTCCTCTCGGTCTGATCGGCGGGGTGTACGGATCGATGTCGGACGGTAACTCCACCCGCAAGGCGTCCACTGCCTCGAAGGGCTCTTCGGGCAGCGGCAAGGCCGGCGGGCCGGCTTCGACCGAATACGACGTCCTGGAAGGGCGCCTCGGGTACACGCTCGAGCGCGCCCTTCTGGTACGTGCCCTGACCCACCGCTCGTACGCGTACGAGAACGGGGGGCTGCCCACCAACGAGCGCCTGGAGTTCCTCGGCGACTCGGTGCTGGGCCTGGTGGTGACCGACACCCTCTACCGCGTCCACCCGGACGTCCCGGAGGGCACGCTCGCCAAGCTGCGCGCCGCGGTGGTCAACTCCCGCGCGCTCGCGGACGTCGGCCGGGGTCTGGACCTCGGCGCGTTCATCCGGCTCGGCAAGGGCGAGGAGGGCACCGGCGGCCGCGACAAGTCGTCGATCCTCGCCGACACCGTCGAGGCCGTGATCGGGGCCGTCTACCTGGACCGCGGCCTGGAAGCCGCCACCGAGTTCGTCCACCGGCTGTTCGACCCGCTGATCGAGGAGTCCTCTCAGCTGGGAGCCGGCCTGGACTGGAAGACCAGCCTCCAGGAGCTCACCGCGTCGGTGGGCATCGGCGTGCCCGAGTACGTGGTCATGGAGTCCGGCCCGGACCACGAGAAGACCTTCACCGCGGCGGCCCGGGTGGCCGGCGAGGACTTCGGCAGCGGCGTCGGCCGCTCGAAGAAGGAAGCCGAGCAGAAGGCCGCCGAGAGCGCCTGGCGCGCGATCAAGGACAAGTACGCGGACCGGCTGCCCGCCGGGGCGTGAGCGCCGAGTAGCCTTTCCTCCTGCCGATCCGTACCGAAGCAGGAGGTCGTCCCGTGCCCGAACTCCCCGAGGTCGAGGTCGTCCGCCGAGGTCTGGCGAACTGGATCGCGGGGCGGACCGTCGCCGACGTCCAGGTGCTGCACCCGCGCGCGGTGCGCCGCCAGCCGGCCGGCGCGGCCGACTTCGCGGCGCGGCTGACCGGCACCACCCTCGGCACCGCGCAGCGGCGGGGCAAGTACCTCTGGGTGCCGCTGAGCGGTAGCGGTACGGGCTTCTCGCTGATCGGCCACCTCGGGATGAGCGGCCAACTGCTCGTCCAGGACCCGTCGGTGCCGGACGAGACCCACCTGCGGGTCCGGCTGCGCTTCACCGACGGCGGCCGCGAGCTGCGCTTCGTCGACCAGCGGACCTTCGGGGGGCTGGCGGTCGAGGAGGCCGAGGAGGGCGACCCGGAGGGCACTCCGGTCTCGATCGCGCACATCGCCCGGGACCCGCTCGACCCGCGCTTCGACGACGAGGCCTTCACCGTCTCGCTGCGGGCCAGGCGCACCACGGTCAAGCGGGCGCTGCTGGACCAGACCCTGATCAGCGGCGTCGGCAACATCTACGCCGACGAGGCGCTGTGGCGCTCCCGGCTGCACTACGACCGCCCGACCGCGACGCTCACCCGCTCCCAGGCCGCGCTGCTGCTGGCCAACGCCCGGGACGTGATGACCGCGGCGCTGGCCGTCGGCGGCACCAGCTTCGACAGCCTGTACGTGAACGTGAACGGCGAGAGCGGCTACTTCTCCCGGGACCTCGACGCCTACGGCCGCGAGCAGGAGCCCTGCCGCCGCTGCGGCACCCCGATCCGGCGCGCCGCCTGGATGAACCGCTCCAGCTACTTCTGCCCCCGCTGCCAGCGGGTGCCGCGGATCCGCAGCGGGGGCTGAGCCGCTACTTCCTGGCGAGTTCCGGCCGCCCGGCGGCCTCCTCGGCCGGGGCGTCGTGGGTGTCCTGGCCGAAGTAGGCGACGCCGACCGCGGACACCACCGCGAGCAGGAAGCCGGCCACGCCGAGCCAGCCCAGGCCGGCCTTGGAGGAGTCGCCGAGCCAGAGCACGCCGACGGCGCCGGGCAGCACCGTCTCGCCGACCACCAGCGCGGCCGTGGCGCCGTTCACCGAGCCGATCTGCAGCGCCACGGTGTGCACATACATGCCGCCGAGGCCGCCGATCAGGATCGCGTACAGCGCCGGGTCGGAGAGCAGCCGGCCGAGGTCGAAGGGGTCGAGGCCGTTGAGGATGCGCACGCCGACGCCCAGGGCGCCGAAGCCGAGGCCGGAGAGCAGACCGGCGACGATCGCGCCCTTGGAGCCCATCCGGCGCACCAGCAGCCCGCCGCCGGCCAGCAGCACGGTGGTGATGACCAGCAGCCACCAGTGGAAGGCCATCGCCGCGTGGTGGCCGCCCTCCGGGCCGGCCGAGACGGCCAGCAGCACCAGCGCGGAGCAGAGCACGCCGATCGAGGCCCACTCCAGCTGCTTGAGCCGGATGCCCAGCAGCTTGATGCTGAGCACCGCGGTGATCACCAGGTTGGCGCTGATGATGGTCTGGGAGAGGAACAGCGGCAGCAGCCGCGCGGCCAGCGCGCCCAGCCCGAAGCCGACCAGGTCGAGGACCGTACCGGTGATGAACTCCCAGGTGACGGCGGCCTTGGCGGTGGAGGACAGGCTCGGTCCGCCGTGCTCGGTGGTGGCGGCGGTGTCGCCCTTGGCCGCCTCCTCCCGGGCGGAGCGGCGGGATCCGACGGCCTGCAGGACCGAGCCGGTGCCGTAGCAGGCGGAAGCCGCCACGGCCGTGACGAGGCCGATGATCACCGAGCGCTCCGATCGGGAGTTGGGTCGAGGAAAGGGTCGTGGGGCCGGCGGTCCGGGACCACCGGGCCGCCCGCGGGGTACGGTCGTGGCGCGCCGTCGGACGGCCCCCGGACCGCCCCGGGCCTGCCGGGACGTACGTACGGGCGCCTCCCGCGGTTCCCACGCCCCCACCGTCTCAGGGCGGGCCGGGGGAAAACTCATCCGCGAGAAGGGGGAGCACCCCGGCGGACGGCGGGGAGTCCCGTCACCACCAGTATGCGAAGGGTATGCCGTGCTCCGCCGCCGGTCACGGTAGCGTCGGGGGCATGAGAACCCTTGCACGACGTTCCCGGGGCACCGGGCCGCTTGCCCTGGTGGCGGCGCTGCTCGGGCTGCTGCTGCTGTTCGCCCCGGCGGCCTCCGCGGCCGGCGGGCTGGAAGACGTCTCCGCCACCCTGAAGCAGGGCAAGGTCTACGTCGACCCGGCGATGACCAGCCGCTTCAGCCAGAGCCAGGCGGACGCCCTGACCGCGAAGATCAAGAAGGCCGACAAGCCGATCTTCGTCGCGGTGCTTCCGGACGCCGCCCCGTACAACGCCCAGACCAAGACGATCTTCCAGGACCTGCGGACCAAGGTCGGCGTCGACGGCGTCTACGCGATCTGGCTCGGGAACCTGTTCGACGCCCGGGCCGACCAGGGCGCGCTGGCCAAGGGGATGCCGCAGCGCATCGCCGGCGCGGCCTACCGCTCGCACCAGGGCGACATCGCCGGCACGCTGAACGACTTCGTCGACCAGGCCGCGCCGCAGACCAAGGGCAACGGGGTCGACCACAGCACCTCGATCGCCTGGGTGGTCATCCCGGTGGTGCTGGTGGCCCTGGCCGGCGCCGGCGTCTTCCTGCTCTTCCGCCGCGCCAAGAAGCGCAAGGAGGAGCAGGCCCGGGCCGAGCTGGAGCAGCTGCGCCGGGTGGTGGACGAGGACATCACCGCCTTCGGCGTCGAACTGGAGCGGCTCGACTTCAACCCGGCCGCCCCCGACGCGGACGACGCCCAGCGCACCGACTACGCCCACGCCCTCGACGCGTACGAGAAGTCCAAGCGGCTGATGGACGAGGCGAAGAAGCCGGAGGACGTCAAGCAGGTCACCGAGGCGATCGAGGACGGCCGGTTCTCGCTGGCCACCCTGGCCGCCCGCCGGGACAGGCGCCCGCTGCCCGAGCGGCGACCCCCGTGCTTCATGGACCCGCGCCACGGCCCGTCCGTCAAGGACGTCGAGTGGGCCCCGGCCGGCGGCGCCCCGCGGAGCGTCCCGGTCTGCCAGGCCGACGCGGACCGGGTGACGGCCGGCCTCGACCCGGCCGTGCGCACCGTCGACACCGAGTACGGCCCCCAGCCGTACTGGAACGCCGGCCCGGCGTACGCGCCGTACGCGGGCGGCTACTACAGCGGCTTCGGCGGCGGCCTGCTGCCCGGCCTGCTGGTGGGCACCATGCTCGGCTCGATGATGAGCGGCCCGGCGTACGCGGCCGCGCCGATGATGGAGCACCACGGCTACCAGGACCCGAACGAGGGCGGCGACTACACCGGCGCCGACTTCAACGGCGCCGACTTCGGCGGGTTCGACGGCGGCGGCACCGACTTCGGTGGCGGCGGCGACTTCGGAGGCGGCGACTTCGGCGGCGGGGACTGGTAGTCCGCGCAGCCCGAGCCCGCTCGGCACGGCCCCGTCGGTTCCGACCGGCGGGGCCGTCCGCCGTCCCGGACCGCCCGGCCGGGCGGCCGTGGAGCGGTGACCGCACCCGCCGGCGGTTAGGGTCGGGGCATGCACGGTCGCGACGCCCACAGTGATGAACCGGTCCGGGTGACCGCCTGGGTCCGGGGGAAGGTCCAGGAGGTCGGCTTCCGGTGGTGGACCCGGGCGCGGGCGCTGGAGATCGGGCTGACCGGCTACGCGAGCAACCTCGGCGACGGCCGGGTGCAGGTGGTGGCCGAGGGCCTGGCCGCCGACTGCGAGCACCTGCTGGCCCTGCTGCGCGGCCCCGGCACGCCCGGAGCGGTGACCGGCGTGACCGAGATCTGGACGGCCGTCGGCCCAGGCTACGAGGGCTTCGAGATCCGCTGAACCGCCGACGCCCGGCCCTGTGCCGAAGCCTTCCGGAAATGATCGGCAACCGTCGGTGTCATACGGTTGCCATTCGGGCAGACTCGTGGTTGACTCCGCATCGAACGATGATCCACGAGCAGTTGGTGGACCCCGGCCCGAACCCCCGAGGCGTGACGACACCGCCGGGCAGGTGACAGGGGCGCGGTAGCGTGCGGTGATCGTGTTGACCCGTACCGTCTTTGGTGAGACGCTTGAAGCCCGCGCACACGAACGCGTTTACCGGCAGGTGCATGCCCTCGTGAGCCCCAGCTCACGGTGTGTGTGCCGTAGTGCCCAGCCAGCACTTCCGGTGCGCGCCGCGCGTGCGTCCCCCTTCCCCCTAGACCTGTACCGTTCCGGTTCGGTCACTCAGCGTGGAGGACCATTCATCATGGCAAAGGCGCTTCTCGGGTACGTCGGCGGCCCCGACCCGCGAATGCTCTCCGAGATGCGACGGCTTCAGCAGCGCGTCCAGGACCTTGAAGCCGAGCTCCTTCGGATGCAGGCTGAGAACGACGCTCTCACCGCTGTCGCTGACGAGCACTCGCTGCTCAACAGCATCGATCTGGACCAGCGGGAGCCGGCTCTCACCTGAGACCGCCCCCGATCCCGGCAGATCGACGCCGCTGTGCACTGAGCCGCCCCGAAAGGGACGCAGCTTTGCAAGGGACGCCCGGATGTGGCGTCCCTTCGTCGTGTCGGACTCCCGATACAGTCGGTTCCTCGTGAGTGATTGAGGAGACCGGCCGCGTGCACCTGAAGAGCCTGACGCTGCGCGGATTCAAGTCCTTCGCCTCCAGCACCACCCTGCGCTTCGAGCCCGGCATCACCTGCGTCGTCGGCCCGAACGGCTCCGGCAAGTCCAACGTGGTCGACGCGCTGTCCTGGGTGATGGGCGAGCAGGGCGCGAAGTCGCTGCGCGGCGGCAAGATGGAGGACGTGATCTTCGCCGGGACCAGCGGGCGCGCCCCGCTCGGCCGGGCCGAGGTCAGCCTCACCATCGACAACAGCGACGGCGCCCTGCCGATCGACTACTCCGAGGTGACGATCACCCGGACCATGTTCCGCAACGGCGGCAGCGAGTACGCCCTTAACGGCGAGACCTGCCGCCTGCTGGACATCCAGGAACTGCTCTCCGACTCCGGCATCGGCCGCGAGATGCACGTCATCGTCGGACAGGGCCAGCTGGACTCCGTCCTGCACGCCGACCCGATGGGCCGGCGCGCCTTCATCGAGGAGGCGGCCGGCGTCCTCAAGCACCGCAAGCGCAAGGAGAAGGCGCTGCGGAAGCTGGACGCGATGCAGGCCAACCTCAACCGCGTCCAGGACCTGACCGCCGAACTGCGCCGCCAGCTCGGACCGCTCGGCCGGCAGGCCAGGATCGCCCGCCGCGCCGCGGGCATCCAGGCCGACCTGCGCGACGCCCGGCTCCGACTGCTCGCCGACGACCTGCTCACCCTGCGCAGGGCCGTCGAGGCCGAGGTCGCCGACGAACTGGCACTGAAGCTGCGCCGCACCACCGTCGAACAGGAACTGGCCCGCGCCGTCCAGCGCGAGCGGGTCCTGGAGGCGCAGGTGCAGCAGCTCGGCCCCAGCCTGGAGACCGCCCGGCAGACCTGGTACCGGCTCTCCGCCCTCGCCGAACGCACCCGCGGCACGATCGGACTGGCCGAGGCCCGGGCCCGGCACGCCGCCGCCGGGGGCGCCGCCGAGGAACGCCGCGGCCGTGACCCGGAGGAGCTGGAGCGGGAGGCCGAGCGGGTCCGCGAGGAGGAGGCGGCCCTCACCGAGGCACTGGAGGAGGCCTCGTACGCGCTGGCCGAAGCGGTCGAGCGCAAGGCCGGGCTGGAGGCCGGACTGGCCGCCGAGGAACGCCGGCTGCGGGACGCCGCCCGGGCCATCGCGGACCGCCGGGAGGGCCTGGCCCGGCTCCAGGGCCAGGCGGCCGCCGCCCGCTCCAGGGCCGCCTCGGCCGAGGCCGAGATCGGCCGGCTCACCGAGGCCCGGGACGAGGCGCTGCTGCGCGCCGAGGCCGCCCGGGCCGAACTCGAGGAGCTCCAGCAGCAGGTGGACGCGCTGGC
The DNA here is from genome assembly GCF_040298565.1 of Kitasatospora sp. NPDC001539. Classification (NCBI taxonomy): domain Bacteria; kingdom Bacillati; phylum Actinomycetota; class Actinomycetes; order Kitasatosporales; family Streptomycetaceae; genus Kitasatospora; species Kitasatospora sp. NPDC001539. The sequence continues at coordinate 10,516 of NZ_JBEPAK010000057.1, forward strand.
CGGGGACGACGAGCAGGCGGAGGCCGGGTACCGGCGGGCCCGGGAGCGGCTGGACGCCGTGGAACGGGACCTGGCGGCCGCCCGGGAGGCGTCCGGCGCCGCGGAGCGCGAACGGGCGGGCCTCACCGCCCGGCACGAGGCGCTCTCGCTCGGGCTGCGCCGCAAGGACGGCACCGGGGCGCTGCTGGACGCGGCGGAGCAGCTGACAGGGGTGCTCGGCCCGGCGGCCGCGCTGCTGCGGATCGAACCCGGGTACGAGGTGCCCGTCGCCGCGGCGCTCGGGGCGGCGGCCGACGCGGTGGCCGTGGACTCGCCCGCCGCCGCGGCCGGGGCGCTGCGGCTGCTGCGCGAGCGGGACGCGGGCCGGGCGGCGCTGCTGATCGCCGGGGCCGCGGCAGCGCCGGGGGCGGCGTCCGGGGTGCCGGGCAGCCGGTCGCCGGACGGCGGATCGCCGGCGTGCTGGGTCGCGGGGAGCCGGTTGCCGGACGGCGCCCGCTGGGCGGCCGAACTGGTCGACGGCCCGGCCGGATTGCGCACCGCCGTCCACGACCTGCTCGCCGGAGTGGTGGTGGTCGCCGACCTGGACGGGGCACTGAGCCTGCTGGCCGAGCACCCCGAGCTGTCCGCCGTCACCGCCGAGGGGGACCGCCTGGGCACCGGCTTCGCCCAGGGCGGATCCGCCGGCGCCCCGAGCCTGTTGGAGACCCGAGCGGCGGTGGACGAGGCGGCCCGGGCCCTCGAGGAACTCGCCCGGCGCTGCGCCGAGTCGAGCCACCGGCTGGCCGAACTCACCGAACTGCGCCGGGAGTCGGCCGCCGAGGTGGAGCGGCTGGCCGAGCTGCGGCGGCAGGCGGAGAAGGAGCGGGCCCAGGTGGCCGGTGCGCTCGGCCGCCTCGGCGGGCAGGCCCGCGCCGCCGCGGGCGAGGCGGAACGGCTGTCGGCCGCGGTCGCCAGGGCCGACCAGGGCCTCGCCGAACTGGTTTCCACGGCCGAGGAGTTGGCCGAACGGCTGGTAGCGGCCGAGGAGTCGGCGGACGCGGCGGCGGACGAGCCGGACCGGGCCGAACAGCAGCGGCTGGCCGAGGCCGCCTCGGCCGCCCGGCAGGCCGAGCTGGAGGCCCGGCTCGCGGTGCGCACCCACGAGGAGCGGGTCCGCGCCCTGGCCGGCCGGGCCGACCAGCTGGACCGGGCCGCCCGCGCCGAACGGGAGGCGCGCGCCCGGGCCGCCGAGCGCCGCCGGCGTGCCGAGCACGACGCCGGCGTGGCACGGGCCGTCGCGGCGGGCGCCCGGCAACTGCTGGCCTGCCTGGAGGTGTCGCTGGCCCGCGCGGACGCCCGGCGGGCGGCGGTCGAACGGGAACGCGCCGAGCGCGAGGACGAACTGCGCGAACACCGCGAGCACGGCCGCGGCCTCAAGGAGGAACTGGACAAGCTGGTCGACGCGGGCCACCGGGACGAGGTGCTGCGGGCCGAGAAACGGCTGCGGATCGAGCAGCTGGAGGCCCGGGCGCTGGAGGAGTTCGGCATCGACGGCGGCGAGCTGCTCGCCTCGTACGGACCGGACCAGCCCGTCCCGCCCGCGACACCCGAGGAGGGGCAGGAGCCGGGGGAGCCGTACCCGTACGTCCGGGCCGAGCAGGAGAGGCGGCTGAAGGCCGCCGAGAAGGCCTACCAGCAGCTCGGCAAGGTCAATCCGCTCGCACTGGAGGAGTTCGCCGCGCTGGAGGAGCGCCACCAGTTCCTGGGCGAGCAGCTGGACGACCTCAAGCGCAGCCGGCGTGACCTGCTGGACATCGTCCGGGACGTGGACCAGCGGGTCGAGCAGCTGTTCACCTCGGCGTACCACGACACCGCCGCCCAGTTCGAGGGCGTCTTCGCCCGGCTCTTCCCGGGCGGCGAGGGGCGGCTCGTCCTCACCGACCCGGACAACATGCTCACCACCGGGGTCGAGGTGGAGGCCCGTCCCCCCGGCAAGAAGGTCAAGCGGCTGTCCCTGCTGTCCGGCGGCGAGCGCTCGCTGACCGCGGTGGCGTTGCTGGTGGCGATCTTCAAGGCGCGGCCCAGCCCGTTCTACGTGATGGACGAGGTGGAGGCGGCGCTGGACGAGACCAACCTGCGCCGGCTGGTCGGGATCATGGAGGAGCTGCGGGAGAGCTCCCAGCTGATCGTGATCACCCACCAGAAGCTGACCATGGAGTCCGCCGACGCCCTGTACGGGGTGACCATGAAGGGCGACGGCATCTCGCAGGTGATCAGCCAGCGGCTGCGGGAGGGGGCGGTCCCCGGCCGCCGGGCCGCAGCGGAGCCCCGGGAGCGGCGGCCGTCCGGCGCCGGCACGGCGGCGGCCCGGGACAGCGGCTAGCCGGACCTGGGGCGGCTGCGGTCCATTCCGGCTCCGGTCACGGATACTGGAGCGGTTATGGAATACGTGATCCTTGCCGTAGTCATCGCCGTGGTCGCCGTCGGCGCGATCGCCGGCCTCGTCGTTTCCGGCAGACGACGCCAGCAGCTGCCCCCGAAGTCGCAGGCGCCGGTCATCACGGCGCCCAAGCCCACCCCGGCGGAGCCCCAGGTCGGCGAGGAGGCCGCGCCACCGACCGAGGAGCCCCGCCGCACCGTCGAGGAGGTGCCGCTTCCCGAGGCTCCGGAGGCCCCCGGGACCGTCGAGGTCCGGCCCGTCGAGGCCGAGGCGGCACCCGCCGTCGAGGTCCCCGAGCCCACCGCCGGCCGGCTGGTGCGGCTGCGCTCCCGGCTCTCCCGTTCGCAGAACTCGCTCGGCAAGGGCCTGCTCTCGCTGCTCTCCCGCGAGCTCCTGGACGAGGACACCTGGGAGGAGATCGAGGACACCCTGCTCACCGCCGACGTCGGCGTCGCCCCGACCCAGGAACTGGTCGAGCGGCTGCGCACCCGGGTGAAGGTGCTCGGCACCCGGACGCCCGAGGAGCTGCGCGCGCTGCTGCGCGAGGAGCTCGTCGAGCTGATCGGCAAGGACGCCGACCGCACCGTCCGCTCCCTCAAGCACGAGGAGGGCCCGGCCGTCGTCCTGGTCGTCGGCGTCAACGGCGTCGGCAAGACCACCACCACCGGCAAGCTGGCCCGCGTGCTGGTCGCCGACGGCCGCACCGTGGTGCTCGGCGCGGCCGACACCTTCCGGGCCGCCGCCGCCGACCAGCTGCAGACCTGGGGCGAGCGGGTCGGGGCCCGCACCGTGCGCGGACCGGAGGGCGGGGACCCGGCCTCCATCGCCTTCGACGCGGTCAAGGAGGGCATCGCCGAGGGCGCGGACACCGTGCTGATCGACACCGCCGGCCGACTGCACACCAAGACCGGCCTGATGGACGAGCTGGGCAAGGTCAAGCGGGTCGTCGAGAAGCACGGCCCGGTGGACGAGGTGCTGCTGGTGCTGGACGCCACCACCGGTCAGAACGGTCTGATCCAGGCCCGGGTGTTCGCCGAGGTGGTGGACATCACCGGCATCGTGCTGACCAAGCTGGACGGCACCGCCAAGGGCGGCATCGTGGTCGCGGTGCAGCGCGAGCTGGGCGTGCCGGTCAAGCTGATCGGTCTGGGCGAGGGCGCGGACGACCTGGCGCCGTTCGAGCCGGGTGCGTTCGTGGACGCGCTGATCGGGGACTGACCGGATCTCCCGGTCGACGAGGGTCCGCTCCTTCGGGGGCGGGCCCTTTCGTCTGCCCCGGTGCGTCTGCCCTGGTTCGGCCGCCCTGGTTCGGCTGCCGTGGGCCGGACGGCGGGGCGGCGCATACGACGGGGGCGGGCCGGGCCCCGGAGGTGCGGGGCGGGTCAGCGGGGGAGCGGGCGGCTCACGAGGCCATCCAGGCGGGCTCGGCGGTGCGCTCGCGGCTGCGGTGGCAGGCGTAGGCGAGGGTGCCGAGCAGCAGTCGGGCCTCGGGCGGGCAGCCGGCGTTGTCGCGGGTGGGGCGGCGCAGCCAGCGGACCGGGCCGAGCCCGCCGAGGACGGTGGGCGGGGCGGCGACGTAGCTGCCCTCGCCGTGGCAGGTCAGGTCGAGCGAGGCGTCGTCCCAGCCCATCCGGTAGAGCAGGTCGGGCAGGCGGCGGGCGGCGCCGGCGGCGACCAGGAACTGCAGCCGGCCGGTGGGCGGCGCGAGCACCGGGCCGACCTGGGTGCCCATCCGCTCCAGCCGGACCAGCGCCTGCAGGCCGGCCTGCTCGGGGACGTCCAGGACGTCGAAGGCGCGTCCGGTGGCGAACAGCACCGAGCCCTCGGTGCCGGCGGTCCGGCCGCGGCTGCTGCCGTCGGGCACCGGGTGCAGGCCGGGCGCCGCGCAGCGGTGGGCGCCGCAGGGACAGCGGGTCGGGGCGGTGGCGGATCCGGCCGCGTCGCCGGTGGCGACCGTCCAGCCCCAGCGGCCGGTGTACTCCGCAGCGGCCAGGGACGCGGTGACCTTGGTGCGGCGGCGCGCGCCCAGCGGTGCAAGCCGCAGGTGCCCCAGTCGAAGTTCGCCGAACAGGTTGTCCATGCCTCCCCCAACAGGTTCTCGTTGCCGATGGTTACGGGATGGTGACTGTGTGTTGATTGTCCGTTGCGTGGTGCGTTGTGCGGTGGCGGCGCGCAGCGCTTGGCGTGCGCCTGTTGCGATGGTGCGCCTCGGGCGCCGCCTTGTGGGGGCGGCGCGGATGCCGGATCGTCTGGTGCGTGAGGTGGCCGCCGTCCCGAGTGGGCCGCGAACTCGCCTGTGGCTGCGGTGGATTGCGGGGTCTGCCGGGTCTTCCGGGGCTGGCCGGGGGACTTGGCGGCCCGCATATGCCGGACCGTCGGGACTATCCAGTGAAGCGTGTGCCTCCTGACTTCGGTTCACTCCTGGGGGTGGCGAAAGGTGGCGTTTCGCCAGGGCCGCTCCCACGGGTGCCCCGCGGGGCACTACGTTCAGCACACGGACGTCGTCGGGAGCCTGCTCCTGGCCGTCGAGGCACGGGAGTTGGGGATCTGACGAACCGTCCGGGACGATGGCACACCAGTACGACGAGGCGGTACCACATCACCTCAGGCACGGCACGTCTGGCAAGAGCCCGCAACCGTCGGGCGGTCACGATCGGGGGCCCCGAAGGGGCCGGGCGGGATGGGGACGTTCCCATGGCAGAGAAGCAACCCAACGAGAAGCTGACCACGTGGTTCGCCCGCAGCGGCTGGTCCAAGGGAGAGTTGGCCCGCCAGGTCAACCGCAGGGCCCGGCAGATCGGTGCCCACCACGTGTCCACCGACACCTCCCGGGTGCGCCGATGGCTCGACGGCGAACAGCCCCGCGAGCCGATCCCCAAGATCATGTCGGAGCTGTTCTCCGAGCGCTTCGGCTCGGTGGTCTCGATCGAGGACCTCGGCCTGCGCGCCGCGATCCCGGTTTCCACCGTGGGCGGAGGCGTCGACCTGCCGTGGAGCGCCCCCCAGACCGTCCAGCTGATCAGCGAGTACTCCCGCAGCGACCTGATGCTCAACCGCCGGGGCTTCCTCGGCACCTCCCTGGCGCTGACCGCCGGCGCCGCGCTGATCGAGCCCATGCAGCGCTGGCTCGCCCCCGGCCCGACGGGCATCCCCACGCCCATCCTCACCGCGGCCAACGGCGGCGAGGCGTTCACCGGCCGGCTCTCCGAACCCGAGCTCGAACTGCTGGAGCAGACCACGGTCATGTTCCGCCAGTGGGACGCCCAGAACGGCGGCGGGCTGCGCCGCAAGGCCGTGGTCGGCCAGCTCCACGAGGTCACCGACCTGCTCCAGGAGACGTACAACGAGGACACCACCAAGCGGCTGTTCCGGCTCACCGCCGAACTCGCCCACCTGGCCGGCTGGATGTCCTACGACGTCGGCATGCACCCGAGCGCGCAGAAGTACTACGTGCTGGCCCTGCACGCGGCCAAGGAGGCCGGCGACCGCCCGTTCGGCGCGCTGATCCTCACCGACATGAGCCGCCAGATGATCCACCTCAACCGGGGCGAGGACGCCCTGGAGCTGATCCACCTGGCCCAGTACGGCAGCCGGGACACCGCGACGCCCCGCCAGCAGTCCCTGCTGTACGCGATGGAGGCGCGCGCCTACGCCACGATCGGCGAGGTGAACCGCTGCGCCCGGGCGATCCGGCTGGCGGAGGACACCTTCACCGACATCCGGGACGGCGACGACGAGCCGGACTGGCTGCGGTTCTTCTCCCCGGCCGAGCTGAACGCGGAGAACGCCCACTCCTTCCGCGACCTCGCGTACCACTCGGACAACGCCCAGCTGTACGCCTCGTTGTCCGCGCCGGTGATGGAGCGCGCGGTCGACCTGTTCCGCCAGGACGAGGACCACGTCCGCTCGTACGCCTTCAACCTGATCGGCATGGCCAGCGTCCACCTGCTGCAGCGGGAGGCCGAGGAGGCGGTGCGGTACGCCGAGCAGGCCGTCGACATCGCGACCAAGGTCCGTTCGGAGCGGCTGAACTCCCGGGTGCGCAAGACCACCGAGGCCGCGGCCGCCCGCTTCGACGGGGTGGACGCGGTGAACCGGCTCAAGGAGCGGGTGGTCCAGGACATCCCGGAGTACGTCTCGGTGGTCTGAGCGGCCCTGCCCCCGACCGGCGGACTCCCCTCCCGCCGGACTTCCTCGTGCCGCCCGGGCCCGGATCCCCCGGATCCCCCGGATCCCCCGGATCCGGCGCCCACCGGCCGGCCCTCGCACTCCACTCCGGATGTCGCACCCGCCGGCGGGATCCCGAGACCACCGGCCGGACCCACCATCTCCGGACTCCGCAGTTCCGGACCCCACCGGCCGTGACGGCCGCCGCCGTCGCGGTCGGTGGCCTTTTCGCGCCGTGGGAGACGCGGACGCCGCGGGCGCCGTACGGACTGCGAGGGTCCCGCGCGCCCCAGGCGCCCCGCGGGTCCGCTGCGCCCCGGGCCCGGCGGGCTCCGCGGTGACGCGGCGGCACGGTAACCCGTCCGGCCCCGCGACACGGCCGCGGTTCACGTGCCCGTAACCCGCGCGTCGCACGCGTCACGGCCGCGAAACAACCGGCCGCACTGGCCGAAACCAGCCTTCGGCACTCTCCTTTCATCGCCGCCGCCCCGGGTGGCACGGGACAGGTACCCGGGGGAGGGTGGAGCGGCTTTCACGCAGAGGAGACGCCGATGCCGGACGGCTTCAGCGCGGGCGACACCGCCTTCGTGCTCATCAGTGCGGCCCTGGTCATGGTGATGACCCCGGGCCTGGCCTTCTTCTACGGGGGCATGGTCAGGGCGAAGAGCACACTGAACATGCTGGCGATGAGCTTCCTCTCGCTCGGCATCGTCAGCGTGCTCTGGGTGCTCTACGGCTACTCGCTCAGCTTCGGACCCGACTCCTTCGGCGGGCTGATCGGCAACCTGGACTTCCTGGGGATGCGCGGGATGGGGCTGAACGAGCTGACCGGGTCGATCCCGGTGACCGCGTTCGCGGTCTTCCAGCTGATGTTCGCGATCATCACCCCGGCGCTGATCAGCGGCGCCATCGCGGACCGGGCCAAGTTCGCGGCCTGGGGCCTGTTCATCGCGCTCTGGGTGACGATCGTCTACTTCCCGGTCGCGCACTGGGTGTTCTTCTTCGACGGCGGCAACGGCGGCTGGCTCGGCGACCGGAACGGCGTGATCGACTTCGCCGGTGGGACCGCCGTGCACATCAACGCCGGTGTCGCGGGCCTCGCGCTCTGCCTGGTGCTGGGCAAGCGCATCGGGTTCAAGAAGGATCCGATGCGCCCGCACAGCCTGCCGCTTGTGATGCTCGGCTCCGGGCTGCTGTGGTTCGGCTGGTTCGGCTTCAACGCGGGCTCGGCGCTGGCCGCCAACGGCGTGGCCGCCATGGCGATGGTCAACACCCAGGTCGCCACCGGCGCGGCGCTGGTCGGCTGGCTGGTCTACGAGAAGCTCAAGCACGGCGCGTTCACCACGCTGGGCGCCGCCTCCGGCGCGGTGGCCGGGCTGGTCGCGATCACCCCGGCCTGCGGCTCGGTCAGCCCGCTCGGCGCGGTGGCGATCGGCCTGGTCGCGGGCGCGGTCTGCGCGGCCGCCGTCTCGCTGAAGTACCGCTGGGGCTTCGACGACTCGCTCGACGTGGTCGGCGTGCACGCGGTGGGCGGGGCGATCGGCTCGCTGCTGATCGGCCTGTTCGCCACCGGAGGGGTCGGCCAGACCGCCAAGGGCCTGTTCTACGGCGGCGGCCTGGGCCAGCTCGGCAAGCAGGCGATGGGCGTGGCGGTCGTCGCGGCGTACTCGTTCGTGCTGTCCTGGCTGCTGGCCAAGGCGGTCGACAAGCTGGTGGGATTCCGGGTCAGCGAGGAGGTGGAGACGGCCGGCATCGACCAGGCCGAACACGCCGAGTCGGCCTACGACTTCAGCGCCGTGGGCGCCGGCCTGGCCCGGGCCCTGCCCGGCCTGGGCTCCGCCAGCGGCTCCGCGCCGGCCGCCGGGTCCGTCGAGCGGCCGGCCGGCAAGCCGGCCGCGTCCGCCGGCAAGACCGCCGCCTCCGCCGAGAAGACCGCCACCGCCGCCGAGAAGCCCGCCGAGAAGACCGAGGTCGACGCCCGATGAAGCTCATCACCGCCGTCATCAAGCCCTACCGCCTGGACGAGGTGAAGGCCGCGCTGCAGGCCTTCGGGGTCCACGGCCTGACCGTCACCGAAGCCAGCGGCTACGGCCGCCAGCGCGGCCACACCGAGGTCTACCGGGGCGCCGAGTACACCGTGGACCTGGTGCCGAAGGTCCGGATCGAGGTCCTGGTCGAGGACGAGGACGCCGACGACCTGATCGACGTCCTGGTGAAGGCCGCCCGGACCGGCAAGATCGGCGACGGCAAGGTGTGGAGCATCCCGGTCGACACCGCCGTCCGGGTCCGCACCGGAGAACGCGGCCCGGACGCCCTGTGAGGCCCTGACCGACCGACCCACCGGCGGGCCCGCGCCCCCTCCGGGGAGCCGCGGGTCCGCCGACGGCCCGCCGGCGCCCGGCCGGGGGCCGCGAGCCGTACGCCCGGCCGGACCGCGGGCGGCACGGCGCCCCGCTCGGCCGCTCGGCCGCTCACCCGACGGACGGGACCCGCGCATGACCACCGAGACCAGCCCCGCCGAACCCCGCGACCTCCCCGACTACGCCGCCGCCCGGGCCGAGCTGCTCGAGCGGCCCGGCCTGACCGGGCGCCCCCGCCGGGCCGCGCTCGCCCGGCTCACCGACCACTGGCTTTCCGGGCTGCTCGCCTCGGCCGGAGCGCCCGGCTCCGGCGTCGCGCTGGTCGCCGTCGGCGGCTACGGGCGCGGCGAACTCTCCCCGCGCAGCGACCTGGACGTCCTGCTGCTGCACGACGGCCCGATCGCCCGCGCGCTGCCCGAGCGGATCTGGTACCCGGTCTGGGACGCGGGCGCCAAGCTGGACCACTCGGTGCGCACCGTCGCCGAGGCCCGCTCGGTCGCCGCCGCCGACCTCAAGGCCCAGCTCGGCCTGCTGGACGCCCGCCACCTCGCCGGGGACGCGGCGCTCACCTCCGCGCTGCGCTCCGCGGTGCTCACCGACTGGCGGGCGAGCGCCCCCGCGCGCCTGCCCGAACTGCGCGAGCTGGGCCGGGAGCGGGCCGAACGGCACGGCGAGCTCTCCTTCCTGCTGGAGCCCGACCTCAAGGAGGCCCGCGGCGGGTTGCGCGACCTGGTCGCCCTCGACGCGATCGCCGCCACCTGGCTCGCCGACGCCCCCCGGGACGGCCTGGACGCCGCCGCCCTGCGGCTCGCCGACGTCCGGGACGCGCTGCACCTGGTCACCGGCCGGGCCACCGAGCGGCTCAGCCTCCAGGACCAGGACCAGGTCGCCGAGCGGCTCGGGGTGCTGGACGCCGACACCCTGCTGCGCCAGGTCTACGAGGCGGCCCGGACCATCGCCTACGCGGGCGAGGTCACCTGGCGGGCGGTCGACCGGGTGCTGGCCGCCCGCGCCACCCGGGGCCGGCGGCCCGGCCGAGCGGCCTTCCGGTTCACCGGCATCGGCCGCGGCGCGGGCGCGGTGGCCCGGGGCGCGGTCGAGCGCCGCCCGCTCGCCGAGGGCGTGGTCGAGCAGGACGGCGAGGCCGTGCTCGCCCAGGCTGCCCGCCCGGCCACCGACCCGGTGCTGCCGCTGCGCGCGGCGGCGGCCGCCGCGCAGAACGGGCTGACCGTCTCGTACGCGACGGTGCGCCGGCTCGCCGCCGAGTGCCGACCGCTGCCGGTGCCGTGGCCGGACGAGGCGCGCGAGCAGCTGGTCACCCTGCTCGGCGCGGGGGAGGCGGCCGTCCCGGTGTGGGAGGCGCTGGAGGCGGAGGGGCTGGTCACCCGGCTGCTGCCGGACTGGGAGCGGGTGCGCTGCCGCCCGCAGCGCAACGCGGTGCACCGCTGGACGGTGGACCGGCACCTGGTCGAGACGGCCGTCCGGGCCGCCGCGATGACCCGGCGGGTGGCCAGGCCGGACCTGTTGCTGATCGCCGCACTGCTGCACGACATCGGCAAGGGCTGGCCCGGTGACCACAGCGAGGCCGGCGAGGTGATCGTCCGCGACCTGGCCGCCCGGATGGGCTTCGGCCCCGAGGACACCGAGACCCTGGCGGTGCTGGTCCGCCACCACCTGACCCTGGTCGACACCGCGACCCGGCGCGACCCGGACGATCCGGCCACCGTCGAGACGATCACCAAGGCGGTCGGCACCCTGCCGGAGCTGGAACTGCTGCACGCGCTCACCGAGGCGGACGCGCTGGCCACCGGCCCGGCCGCGTGGAGCGGCTGGCGGGCCTCGCTGGTGGACGGCCTGGTCGCCCGGGCCGCCGCCCAGCTCACCGGGGCCGGCGGGGCGCCCGGCGACGGCGCCCTCGCGGACGGCGCCCGCGCGGGGGGCGCGCCGTCGGGGACACCGACCGCCGAGCAGGAGCGGCTCGCGGTCGAGGCCGCGTGCACCGGCGCACCCGCGCTGTCGCTGCTGGCCCAGGCCGAGGGCGCGGACCCGGGCACCGAGCCGATGGGCGTGGAGCTGACCCTGGCCGTCCCGGACCAGCCGGGTCTGCTGGGCACGGTCGCCGGGGTGCTCGCGCTGCACCGGCTGGCCGTGCGCTCGGCCGGACTGCGCGAGCTGGACCCGATCGGTGCCGGCCCGGTCCTGCTGCTGTCCTGGCGGGTGGCCGCCGAGTTCGGCGAGCTGCCGGAGGCCGCCCGGCTGCGCGCCGACCTGCGCCGGGCGCTGGACGGCTCGCTGGACGTCTCCCGCCGCCTCGCCGAGCGGGACGCGGCAGCCCCGCGGCGCAAGGGCATCCCCACCCCGCCGCCGGTGGTCGCGGTGGCGCCCGCGGTGGCCTCGGCGAGCGCGACCGTGCTGGAGGTCCGGGCACACGACGCCCCCGGGCTGCTGCACCGGATCGGCCGGGCGCTCGACGGGGCGGGGGTGCGGGTGCGCACCGCGCACGTCTCCACCCTGGGCGCGGACGCCGTCGACTCGTTCTACCTGACCGACGCGGCAGGCCGTCCGCTCACCGCCGAGCGGGCCGCCGAGGTGGCGGCGGCGGTGCGGGCGGCGCTGGGCTGAGTGCCGGGCCGGTCGCCGGGCTTGGTCGCCGGGCAGGGCGCTGGGCTGGTCGCCGGGCAGGGCGCCGGGCGAGGCGCCGGCGGGGTCGGGCGGCTTTCCGTGGGGCGTGGCGGGGATCCGGCCGGCGCGGCCGGGGATCCGGCCTGGGCGGCGGGTCCCCGGTGAGGTGCGGGGCCCGGCGGGCGTTCCCGGTAGGGGTGGAGACCGTACCCGGGGCGGCCGGATACCCTGGGGACGACGACCGTACCGATACCGATGCCGCAGAGGACCCGCGCCGACGTGTTCGACACTCTCTCCGATCGCCTCGCAGCGACGTTCAAGAACCTCCGGGGCAAGGGCCGCCTCAGCGAGGCGGACATCGACGCCACCGCCCGCGAGATCCGGATCGCGCTGCTGGAGGCGGACGTCGCGCTGCCGGTCGTCCGGGCCTTCATCAAGCAGGTCAAGGACCGGGCGCTCGGTGCCGAGGTCTCCGGCGCGCTGAACCCCGCGCAGCAGATCATCAAGATCGTCAACGAGGAGCTCGTCGCCATCCTCGGTGGCGAGACCCGCCGGGTCCGGTTCGCCAAGAACGGCCCGACGGTCATCATGCTGGCCGGTCTGCAGGGTGCCGGTAAGACCACCCTCGCGGGCAAGCTCGGCCACTGGCTGAAGACCCAGAAGCACACCCCGCTGCTGGTCGCCTGCGACCTCCAGCGCCCCAACGCGGTCAACCAGCTCCAGGTCGTCGCCGAGCGCGCCGGCGTGGCCTTCTACGGCCCGCAGCCGGGCAACGGCGTGGGCGACCCGGTGCAGGTCGCCAAGGACTCGATCGAGTACGCCAAGCAGAAGCAGTACGACGTCGTCATCGTCGACACCGCCGGCCGCCTGGGCATCGACGCCGAGCTGATGCAGCAGGCCGCCGACATCCGCGCCGCGGTCAACCCGGACGAGGTCCTGTTCGTCGTCGACGCGATGATCGGTCAGGACGCGGTCACCACCGCGCAGGCGTTCCTCGAGGGCGTCGACTTCACCGGTGTGGTGCTCTCCAAGCTCGACGGCGACGCCCGCGGCGGTGCCGCCCTGTCGGTCGCGCACGTCACCGGCCGGCAGATCATGTTCGCCTCCAACGGCGAGAAGGTCGACGACTTCGACGCCTTCCACCCGGACCGGATGGCCTCGCGCATCCTGGGCATGGGTGACGTCCTCTCGCTGATCGAGAAGGCCGAGCAGACCTTCTCGCAGGCCGAGGCCGAGAAGATCGCCGCCAAGCTGCGCGGCGGCCCGAAGCAGTTCACGCTGGACGACTTCCTGTCCCAGCTGGAGCAGGTCCAGAAGATGGGCTCGATCTCCAAGCTGCTCGGCATGCTGCCCGGGATGGGCCAGATCCGCGAGCAGATCAACAACATCGACGACAAGGACGTCAACCGGGTCGGCGCGATCATCAAGTCGATGACCCCGGTCGAGCGTGCCGAGCCGGAGCTGATCAACGGCTCCCGCCGCGCCCGCATCGCCAAGGGCGCCGGCGTCCAGGTCGGCGAGGTGAAGAACCTGGTCGAGCGGTTCTTCGAGGCCCGCAAGATGATGTCCGCGATGGCCTCCGGCAAGGGCGTGCCCGGCATGCCGGGGATCCCCGGCATGGGCGGCGGCGCGAAGAAGTCCGGCAAGAAGGCCCCGCAGGCCAAGGGCAAGCGCAAGAGCGGCAACCCGCTGAAGCGGGCGCAGGAGGAGGCCGCGGCCGCCCAGCGCCGCGCGCTCGGCCCGGGCGGCGCCCAGGGCCCGGCCGAGGGCGGCGCCTTCGGCCTCGGCGCGGGCAAGGGCCCGGCCGACTTCGAGCTGCCCAAGGAGTTCAAGGACCTGCTGTAGGCCTCGCGGCCTGCCGGCCCTCGGCGGGGCCGAGCGGTCGAGCGTACTCAGCGGTCCTGAGCGGCCCGTCGTCCGGTGGTCTCCGGACGGCGGGCCGTTCGCATGTCCGATGATGCTGCCATGTCGGATGATGTTGGCGTGCGAGTGATGATCAGGGCCCCCAGGGCCGAGGACGAGGTTCTGTACGCGGAGGCGGTCCGCCGGTCCGCCGAGCACATCGGACGGTGGAACCCGGTCGAGCCGGACGGGCTGCCGGAACTGCTGGAGCGCCAGGGGCCGGGCCTGCGCACCTTCATGATCTTCGACCGGGACTCCGGGGGGCTGGTCGGCAAGGTGAACGTCGCCAACATCGTGATGGGCCGGTTCTGCAACGGCGCGCTGGGCTACGACTCGTACCTGCCGTTCGCGGGCACCGGGCGGATGACCGAAGGCCTGCGGCTGGTCGTGGAGCGCTGCTTCGCCGCCCAGTCGGCCGGCGGGCTGGGCCTGCACCGGCTGGAGATCAACGTGCAGCCCGAGAACCAGCGCTCGATCGCGATGGCCAAGCGGCTGGGCTTCCGGCACGAGGGCTTCACCCCCCGGATGCTGTTCCTCCAGGGGGACTGGCGCGACCACGAGCGCTTCGCGCTGACCGCCGAGGAATGGCCGGGCGCCGCGGTATGACCTGCTGACCGCCTGCTGTCCGCCGGACTGCCCGCCGGACTGACCGCCTGACTGACCGCCGGACTGACCGCCTCCGGGCTCGGCGCGAGGGGTTCGGCGCTTCGGCGTTCCGGCGGCCCGCGCGGCAGTGGTTCCGCGCCGCGGCCGGACGGTCGCCGCACGGCCGCCGGACGGCCGCCGGACGGTCGCCGGACGGCCGCCGTGCGGGCGGTCGGGCCCGGCGTTGCGGTTGGCTCGTCCGAGCACCTGTCCGTATCGTCCGGTGGGTGACCGAACCCGCCCCGCCGCGCCAGACCCCCGACCAGCCCTGGCGGTCCGAGGGCGCCCCGCCCCCGCCGCCGCCCCGCCGCCGGATGCCCGGCGGCTGGACGGGCCTCATCCTCACCGCGCTCGTGGTGTTCCTGATCTCCGACCTGCTGCTGTCCTTCTTCGGCAACGAGGGCGCCACCACGATCTCGTACACCGAGTTCAACAACCAGTTGAACAAGGGCAACATCACCAAGATCTACTCCAAGGGCGACGCGATCGAGGGCACCCTCAAGAGCGCCCAGCCCAAACCGGACGGCGGCAAGGGCGACTACACCGAGTTCGCCACCCAGCGCCCCTCGTTCGCGGGCGACAACCTGTGGACCACCCTGCAGCAGCAGGGCGTCGAGGTGACCGCCACCTCGCCGGTGCAGCAGCGCAGCTTCCTCACCAACCTGCTGCTCTCGCTCGCCCCGATGCTGCTGCTGGTCTTCGTCTGGGTGCTGCTCGCCCGCCGGATGGCCGGCGGCCTCGGCGCCGGACCGCTCGGCCGCAAGGCCCCGCCCAAGCCGGTCACCGCCGACCAGGGCAAGCGCACCACCTTCGCCGACGTGGCCGGCATCGACGAGGTGGAGGCCGAACTCACCGAGGTGGTCGACTACCTGAAGAACCCCGACCGGTACCGCAGGCTCGGCGCCAAGATGCCGCGCGGCGTGCTGCTCAGCGGCCCGCCCGGAACCGGCAAGACCCTGCTGGCCCGGGCCGTCGCCGGCGAGGCGGACGTGCCGTTCTTCTCCGCCTCCGCCTCCGAGTTCATCGAGATGATCGTCGGCGTCGGCGCCAGCCGGGTGCGCGAACTGTTCGCCGAGGCGCGCAAGGTCGCCCCCGCGATCATCTTCATCGACGAGATCGACACCATCGGCCGCCAGCGCGGCGCCGGCGGCGGCATGGGCGGGCACGACGAGCGCGAGCAGACGCTCAACCAGATCCTCACCGAGATGGACGGCTTCACCGGCTCCGAGGGCGTCATCGTGATCGCCGCGACCAACCGGGCGGACGTGCTCGACCCGGCGCTGCTGCGCCCCGGCCGCTTCGACCGGCGGATCACCGTCAGCCCGCCCGACCGGGAGGGCCGCGCGGCGATCCTGCGCATCCACACCCGGACCGTCCCGCTGGCCGGCGGCACCGACCTCGCCCAACTGGCCAAGATCACCCCCGGGATGACCGGCGCCGAACTCGCCAACCTGGTCAACGAGGCCGCCCTGCTGGCCGTCAAGCGCCAGCAGGACGCGGTCAGCGAGCGGGACCTCTCGGACGCCCTGGAGAAGGTCCAGCTCGGCGCCGTGCGGCCGCTGGTGATGCCCCAGGAGGAGCGCGAGCGGACGGCGTACCACGAGAGCGGGCACGCGCTGCTGGGCATGCTCCAGCCGGGCGCGGACCCGGTCCGCAAGATCACCATCGTGCCGCGCGGCCGCGCCCTCGGCGTCACCCTCTCCACCCCGGAGAACGACCGCTACTCGTACACCGAGCCCTACCTGCGCGGCCGGATCATCGGCGCGCTCGGCGGGATGGCGGCCGAGCAGGTGGTCTACGGGGTGATCACCACCGGCGCGGAGAGCGACCTGGAGCAGGTCACCAACATCGCGCGCGGAATGGCCGGACGCTGGGGGATGAGCGAGCGGGTCGGGCGGCTCACCGCCGTACCCGCGGACCCGCAGGGCGCGTACGGGCTGTCGGCCGCCCCGACCACGCTGGACGCGGTGGACGAGGAGGCCCGGCGGATCGTCGCCGAGTGCTACGAGGACGCGGTGCGGCTGCTGACCGAGCAGCGGCACCGGCTCGACGCGCTGGCGGCGGCGCTGCTGGAGGCCGAGACGCTGGACGAGGAGGAGGCCTACCGGGCGGCGGGGGTGCCGAGGAAGGCGTCCGACCCGGAGGCGTGAACCGGATGCCTGAGCCGGAGGCGTGAACCGATGCCCTGGGGCGCTCGCCATCGCGGCGGGCGCCCCCGGTTTTCGTCGGTCCGGCGACTCGGGCGATCCCGGTTCCGTCGGTCCGGGCGGCCGGGCGGCCGGGTTACTCGGGCGGTCCGAGCGGTGGGGCGGCGGACGGGTCCGCCGGTCGCCGCCCGTTGCCGGGGGCGCCCGGGGCCGGGACGGGTCGCCCCTGCTACCGGGGGCGCTCGGCGATCAGGTAGCGGAAGAGGTTCTCCATCCGGACCGTGCCGTCCGGGCGCAGGTACGGCTGCAACGCCTCCTCCAGCTCCTTGGCCACCAGCGAGGCGCCGGAGAACTCCTCGGCCGCCTCGAACACCCCGGTGGAGAGCAGGCCGCGGACCGCGCTGTCGAGGTCCGGGTACGCGAAGGGGCAGCTCACCCGCCCGCTGCCGGCCGGGCGCAGGCCGGCCGGAGCGAGCAGGTCCTCCAGCGCGCCGGGCGCGCTCAGCTCGAACGGGTCCCGCGCGGTCGTCCGTCCGGCCCTGCGGCGGGCCACGTCGAGCACCGGGGCGCTCTGGCAGCGCTCCGGCGGCCCCCAGGCGGCGAGCACCACGTGGCCGCCCGGGAGCGTGAGCCGGGCCGCCTCCGCGACCACCTGGCCGGGCGCGGCGGCGCCGGGCAGCTGCTCGAAAACCGTCACCAGCGAATGGGCCGAGCGGGGGACGGCGGCGGTCGGCCGGGCCCCCGCGCACACCCGCAGCCGACGGCCGCGGGCCAGCTCGCGCAGCTCGTCCCGCGGCTCCTGGCCGGCGACCTGCGCGCCCCGTCCGGCCGCGAGCAGCAGGGCCAGTCCGGACCGGCAGCCGAGCCCCAGCACACTGCTCGCCGGGCCGACCTCCAAGCGGTCGTACACCGCCTCGTAGAGCGGTACCAGCATGCGTTCCTGGATCTCCGCCCAGTCGCGCGCCCGCGCGGGCGCGGCGGCCCCGGGCTGCGGGTGGTGCGGTCGTGCGCCCGCTGGTCGTACGGTCGTGCCGGTCGTCCGAGCTGAAGCCATCGCGGCCTCCCATCCGGTCCTTCGGTGTCCTGCTACGGCTCCCCCAAAGTCCCGCCCCACTCCAGCCAACAGCGGGTCGGGCCCGGCGTCCAGAGGGGTGCAGGGTGGTGCGCGCGGGTCGCGGTCGTGCGCCCCCTGCGGAGGCCGTGCCCGCTGACGCGGGTGTGATACCGATTCGAAACCGGGGGGCCGTGCCCCGTACCATTCGGGCCATGGCTAAGGCACCCGTTCTCACCCCCCAGGCGGAAGACTTCCCCCGCTGGTACCAGGACCTCATCAACAAGGCTGAGCTGGCCGACAACGGTCCGGTGCGCGGCACCATGGTCATCCGGCCGTACGGCTACGGCCTGTGGGAGCGGATGCAGCAGGAGATGGACGCGCGCATCAAGAAGGCGGGCGCGCAGAACGCCTACTTCCCGATGTTCATCCCGCAGTCCTACCTGACCAGGGAAGCCGAGCACGTCGAGGGCTTCTCGCCCGAGCTCGCGGTCGTCACCCACGGCGGCGGCAAGCAGCTGGAGGAGCCGGTCGTGGTCCGGCCGACCTCCGAGACGATCATCAACGAGTACTTCTCCAAGTGGGTGCAGAGCCACCGCGACCTGCCGCTGCTGATCAACCAGTGGGCCAACGTGGTCCGCTGGGAGCTGCGTCCGCGCGTCTTCCTGCGCACCACCGAGTTCCTCTGGCAGGAGGGCCACACCGCCCACGCCACCTACGAGGACGCCCGCGCGTACGCGTCGATGATCCACACCCAGGTCTACGGCGACTTCATGACCAACGTGCTCGGCATCGACGTCGTGCTCGGCCGCAAGACCGCCAAGGAGCGCTTCGCCGGCGCCATCAACACCCTCACCCTGGAGGGCATGATGGGCGACGGCAAGGCGCTGCAGATGGGCACCAGCCACGAGCTGGGCCAGAACTTCGCCAAGGCGTTCAACACCACCTACCAGCTGCAGGGCGCCGAGCGCGAGCACGTCTGGCAGACCTCCTGGGGCGTCTCCACCCGCATGGTCGGCGGCCTGATCATGTCCCACGGCGACGACAACGGCCTGCGGGTTCCGCCCCGCCTGGCCGCCGTCCAGGCCGTCGTGCTGGCCATCAAGGGCGACGACGCCGTCATCGCCAAGGTCCGCGAGATCGGGGCCGCGCTGGAGGCGGCCGGCGTCCGGACCGTCGTCGACGACCGCACCGACACCCCGTTCGGCCGCCGCGCCGTCGACTGGGAGCTCAAGGGCGTTCCGCTGCGCATCGAGGTCGGCCCGCGCGACCTCGAGAACGGCACCGCGATGCTGGCCCGCCGCATCCCGGGCGGCAAGGAGCCGGTCTCCATCGACGCCCTGGCCGCGCTCCTGCCGGGCATCCTGGAGGAGGACCAGGCGCTGCTGCTCCGCCAGTCCCGCGAGCGCCGCGAGGCCCGCACGGTGGACGTCAAGACGCTCGACGAGGCCGTCGAGGCGGCCGCGACCGGCTGGGGCCGGATCTCCTGGGCCGACCTCGGCCCGGAGGGCGAGGCCAAGCTGGCCGAGCAGGGCGTCACGGTGCGCTGCATCGTCGCGGCCGACGGCTCGGTGCCGCAGGCGGACGACCAGGACGGCAATATCGCGATCGTCGCGCGTGCGTACTGATGCCCGTTACCGACAGGTGATGACCGTCCGCGGCAACATTTGCCCGGAATGCGGATGGGTAAGAATCCGGTAACTCTGCCGGGTGACCGCCGACCGTCAACATCCCTACTGGTCAGTCAACTGCCGGTATTAACGGAATAGCGGTACGGTGTACGGCCCGTGGCCCTGTCAACTCGACGGGTCCACGGGCCGTACGTCCTGGGGGCGACAGCCCGCCCCTGGGCGGAATTCAGGAGGCCCGCCGACTCTGCGACGGGCCGAAACCGGCAGGGGGTTGGTCTTGCGTCGGATCCGGAACGCGCAATTCGCGCACAGTCGCGCATTCCTGGGAGTTCCCTGGGAATTCCAGGAGAACGGGAACATGCGGAACATCGGCTCGCTCTGCATCGTTGGTCTAGCGTGAGCACGACACAGCCCCTCGTCCTCGCGGCCGAACTGGCCGCCGCCTGGAGCGACATCCAGGCCTACCACCAGGACCTCCCGGACCTGGCCTCGCCCGAGGCCCTGATCGGCGAGTCCTCCTCGGCCTGTGGCACGCGGCTCGGTTTCGAGCGGCTCCTCCACGAGGCTGCCCACGGCCTGGCCGCGGCCCGGGACATCCGGGACACCTCGCGCGCCGGCCGCTACCACAACCGGCGCTTCCTGATGCTCGCCTCCGAGCTGGGCCTGGCCCACCCGGTCGAGCCGCACGCGAGCAGCGGCTTCTCCCAGGTGACCATGCTCAAGGAGACGCAGGAACGCTACGCCGAGACCATCGAGCGCCTGGACCGCGCCCTCGGCGCCCACCAGGAGGCGGTGGCCGGCGACGGCGCCAACCGTGCCTTCCGCGGCCCGGCCGCCCGGCACGGATCCTCCGGCGGCGGCGTCCGGGTCAAGGCGGTCTGCGGCTGCGGTCGCAACGTCCGGGTCGTGCCGTCCGTGCTGGCGCAGGCGTCCATCGTCTGCGGCGCGTGCCAGCAGCCGTTCAAGATCGCGTAATCGGGCGACCGGACCGGTCGGCGACTGTGCGGGCAGTCGGCGCGACCGGGCGGTCGGTGGCCGAGCGGTTGGTGATCGAGCGGTCGGCGTGACCGGGCGGTCGGTGATCGAGCGGCCGGTGGTCGGATGTCGCGGCGGTCGAGGCATAGCGGTGATCGGCGTCGGTAAGGCTGTGGCTGACCGGGAGCGGGGGCTCCCGGTCGAGCCCTGAACGTCGTGCATCCCGAGCCGTGAGGCCGTGAGCGGCTTCGCCGTGCGCCCCGGTGGTCGGTCCCGGAGTGCCCGAGCGGGTTCCGTCCGCGGTGGCCGAGCGGTGGCCGGGTGCTGACCAGGCGCTGACCGGGTGAAGAGCGTTCCCGCCGATATGGCAGAATGGACAGCTGAGTACTCGGCAGCCGGGCAGGACCCCTCTCTCCTACGGCTGGCGTGTCCCTTGAACGCCCCGCCCCGCAACCCCACGCGGACGGCGCGGACGCTCACCCACGTCAACACCAGGAGAATCCACTCCCGTGGCAGTCAAGATCAAGCTGAAGCGTCTCGGCAAGATTCGCTCCCCGCACTACCGCATCGTCGTCGCCGACGCCCGCACCAAGCGTGACGGTCGCGCGATCGAGGAGATCGGCATCTACCAGCCGACCTACAACCCCTCGAAGATCGAGGTCGACAGCGACCGCGCCCAGTACTGGCTGTCCGTCGGCGCCCAGCCGACCGAGCCGGTGCTCGCCATCCTCAAGCTGACCGGCGACTGGCAGAAGTTCAAGGGCCTGCCGGCTCCGGAGCCGCTGAAGGTCGCCGAGCCGAAGGTCGAGGACTTCTCGCACCTGTTCGCCAAGGCCGTCGCCGGCTTCGAGGACGCCACCACCGGTGTCGCCATCACCCCGAAGGCCAAGAAGTCGGACAAGGCCGAGGCTGAGGCCGACGCCGCCGCCGAGGCCTGATCGTGATCGAGGACGCCCTCGACCACTTGGTGAAGGGCATCGTCGAGCACCCCGACGAGGTTCAGGTGCGTTCACGCAACCTGCGTCGGGGCAACACCATCGAGGTGCGAGTGCACCCCGATGACCTCGGCAAGGTGATCGGCCGGGGCGGCCGCACGGCGCGCGCTCTGCGCACCGTGGTCGGCGCCCTCGGCGGTCGCAACGTCCGGGTCGACCTCGTCGACGTGGACAACATTCGCTGACGCAGCTGCTCGTTCAGCCGTCGGGCTTGAGGCCGACCGGGACGCATGTCGTCCCCGTCGGCCTTTTTTCTGGGCGTTGCGGCGGCCGCCGGCCCTCCCCGCCCCC
>NZ_JBEPAK010000058.1:0-31318 GCF_040298565.1 Kitasatospora sp. NPDC001539
TGCACGCCGCTCCACTTGCGGGCGGAGGAGAAGGGCATCGCCTCGATCACCCGCCAGCCGTCGCCGCCCGGCCCCGGGCCGTCGCCCCGCCCGTAGGCAGCCGGATGTGGTGCTCGAAGGCGCCGTCCGAACCGAACCGGTTGCCGGAGGCGATCCGGATCCCGGCACGCTCCCCGGCCTGGGCGAGCGCGGCCCCGGACAGCCCGTCGGTGGACACCCACAGGGCCAGGCCGCCGGGCGGCATCCGGAAGCGCCAGCGGGGCAGGTGCTCGGGCAGGGCGGCGGCGAAGGCGTGCGCGGTGGCCCGCAGCCGGTCCAGCTGGTGCGTGCGGACGGCCGGCAGGGGTTCGTTCAGCAGCTCGGCGGCGATCAGCTGGTCGAGCACCGGGGTGCCGACGTCGCTGTAGACCCGCTCGGTGGCCAGTCGCCGGACGAGCGCGGGAGCGGCCCGTACCCAGCCGATCCGCAGGCCGCCCCAGAGCAGCTTGCCGGCCGAGCCGACGGTGACCACCTGGGCGGAGCGGTCCAGTGCCGCCATCGGGCGTGGCAGCGGCGTGGACTCCGGTACGCCCCAGCCGAGTTCGGCGGTGGTCTCGTCCGCCAGCACGATGCTCCCGGCGGCCCGGGCAGCGGCCAGCAGCTCACGGCGCTGCTGCTCGCCGATCAGCGCGCCGGTCGGGTTGTGGAAGTCCGGGATGACGTAGGCGGCCTTCGGCGCGGCTCCCCGCAGCACCCGCCGCCACTCACCCAGGTCCCACTGCGGCTCCTCCGGGTCCTGCGGCCCCGCCTGTTCCGCCGGCTCCCGGCGGAACGGCGGCGGGGCGTAGGGCACCGGCACCAGGCGCGCCCCGCTGAGGCGCAGGGCCTGCAGGGTGTGGGCGTAGCTGGGGGCCTCGACGGCGACCCGGTCGCCGCGGCCGATCAGGACGCGCTGGACGAGGTGCAGGCCGCCCATCGCGCCGGTGGTGACGAGGATCTGGTCGGGGGTGGTGGGCAGTCCGCGCTCGGTGTAGCGGCGGGCGACGGCCTCGCGCAGCACGGGGACGCCGGTCGGGTAGTGGCCGTGTCCGGTGGCGTAGTGGGGGAGCAGCTCGACGGCCCGGGCGGCGGCCCGGCCGAGCCAGGGCTGCGGGGCGGGCAGGGCGGCGACGCCGAGGTCCAGGATGCTGCCCTGCTCGTCCGGCGGGACGGGGTGCAGGGCGTCGCTGGGTGGCGGGGCGCCCTCGGGCAGGGCGGTCCAGCTGCCGGAGCCGCGGCGGCTGAGCAGGTAGCCGTCGCCGCGCAGGGTCTCGTACGCGGTCGCGACGGTGGTGCGGCTGAGGTCGAGGGCGGAGGCGAGTTCGCGTTCGGCGGGCAGTCGGGCGCCGACCGGCAGCCGGCCCTCGGTCACCAGGAGCCGGATCTGCCCGGCCAGGGTGCGGTAGGCGGGGCGGCGCGCGGTGGCCGGCTCGGGGAGCCGGGCGGTGGCGAGCAGCCGGGCCAGTGCGGGCGGGGTGACGGTGGTGTGCCAGTCGGCCATGGCGCTGATCAGTCCAGTTGCTCGGGATTGGCCCTGTTGGGGGCCTCATTGGCCGGTTCATCATGTCAGGGCGGCCGTCGAGCCGCCACCGCCGGGGCCGCCCCGGGGTGCGGCACCACCCGCAGGAGCACCATTGGCCACCACCGACGCCACCCCCTCGACCGCCCCGGCCCCGGTCACGTCGACCCCGGCCGCCCGGCCCTCGACCACCCGGACCACCCCGACCACCTCGACCACCCGGACCACCGCGACCACCCGGACCACCGCGACCACCCGGACCGCCACGGCCGGCTCCGGCCCGCTCGTCCGCGTCCTGGGCGACACCCACGCGCTGGGCCGCCGGCTCCCGCAGCTCTTCGCCGGCCTGGGCCTGTACGGCGCGAGCATGGCGCTGATGCTCCGCTCCGGCCTGGGCCTGGACCCGTGGGACGTCTTCCACCAGGGCCTCCAGCGGGTCCTCGGCCTCACCGTGGGTGCCTGGGTGACCATCTGCGGGGCCCTGGTGCTGCTGCTGTGGATCCCGCTGCGCCAGCGCCCGGGCCTGGGCACCGTCGCCAACGTGCTGATGATCGGCGCGGCCATGGACCTCACCCTGAAGCTGGTCGGCGCCCCGCAGGGCCTGCCCGCCCGGATCGCGCTGATGGCCGGCGCGATCGTGCTGAACGGCCTGGCCTCCGGCCTCTACATCGGCGCCCGCTTCGGGCCCGGCCCGCGCGACGGCCTGATGACCGGCCTGCACCGGCGCACCGGGCGCTCGCTGCGGCTGGTCCGCACCGGGATCGAGGTCACGGTGCTGGTGGCGGGCGTCCTGCTGGGCGGCACCGCCGGGGTCGGGACGGTCGCGTACGCGCTGGCCATCGGCCCGCTGGTGCAGCTGTTCCTGCGCTGGTGCACCGCGCCCGCGGCCCCGGAGACCGCCCCCGCCGCCCCGGACACCGCGGTGCAAACGCCCCGGAAGGGATGAACTTCCGGGCACGGAGTTGCCGCGCGTCGTTGCCGCTCGTCGCGCTCCGGGGGCGGAACCTCGTAAGGTCGTCTCCGTGTTGGACGAGATGCGGATACGGGATCTTGGGGTCATCGACGACGCGGTGGTCGAGCTGGCCCCCGGCTTCACCGCCGTGACCGGTGAGACCGGCGCCGGCAAGACCATGGTCGTGACCAGCCTCGGCCTGCTGCTCGGCGGCCGCGCCGACCCGGGCCTGGTGCGCAACGGCTCCGCACGCGCCGTCGTGGAGGGCCGACTGGAGCTGCCCGCGGACTCCCCGGTGGCGGCCCGCGCCGTCGAGGCCGGGGCGGAACTGGACGACGGAGCCCTGCTGATCAGCCGGACCGTCTCCGCCGAGGGCCGCTCCCGGGCGTACGTCGGCGGACGGGCCGTGCCGGTCGGACTGCTCTCCGAGCTCGGCGAGGACCTGATCGCGGTGCACGGGCAGACCGACCAGCAGCGGCTGCTGCGCCCCGCCCGGCAGCGCGGTGCGTTGGACCGCTACGCGGGCGAGGCGGTGGCCGAGCCGCTGGCCCGCTACCGGGAGACCTACCGCGCCCTGCGCGAGGTCTCGGCCACCCTGGAGGAGCTGACCACCCGGGCCCGCGAGCGCGCCCAGGAGGCCGACCTGCTGCGCTTCGGCCTGGACGAGATCGCCGCAGCCGAGCCGGTGGCCGGGGAGGACGTCGAGCTGGCCGCCGAGGCCGAGCGGCTCGGCCACGCCGACGCGCTGTCCTCCGCCGCGACCCTCGCCCACGCCGCCCTGGCCGGCGACCCGGCCGACCCGGAGGCGCTGGACGCGGGCACCCTGCTCGCGCAGTCCCGCCGGGCCCTGGACGCCGTGCGCCAGCACGACGAGCGGCTCGCCGGCCTCGCGGACCGGCTGAACGAGGTCGGCTACCTGCTCGCCGACGTGGCCGGGGACCTGGCCGGCTACGCCGACGACCTGGACGCCGACCCGGTGCGGCTGGCGGCGGTCGAGGAGCGCCGGGCCGTGCTGGCCCAGCTGCTGCGCAAGTACGGCGGTGAGGAGGGCACCCTCGCCGAGGTGATCGCCTGGGCCGAGGCCGGGGCCGCCCGGCTCGCCGAACTCGACGGCGATGACGACCGGATCGACCAGCTCGGTGCCCAGGAGACCGAGCTGCGGGCCGAGTTGGCGGAGCTGGCGGCCGAGGTGTCGGCCGCCCGGCAGGCCGCCGCGGGGCGCTTCGCCGAGGCCGTCTCCGCCGAACTCGCCGAGCTGGCCATGCCGCACGCCCGGGTGACCTTCTCGATCACCCAGGTCGAGGACCTGGCCGGGATCGAGGTGGACGGCCGTACCGTCGCGTACGGCCCGCATGGCGTGGACGAGGTCGAGGTGCTGCTCGCCCCGCACCCGGGCGCCCAGCCGCGCCCGATCGCCAAGGGTGCCTCCGGGGGTGAGCTGTCCCGGGTGATGCTCGCCGTCGAGGTCGTATTCGCCGGGGCCGACCCCGTCCCCACCTACCTGTTCGACGAGGTCGACGCGGGCGTCGGCGGCAAGGCCGCCGTCGAGATCGGCCGCCGGCTGGCGAAACTCGCCGAGAGCGCGCAGGTCGTGGTGGTGACCCACCTCCCGCAGGTCGCCGCCTTCGCGGACCGGCACCTGGTGGTGGAGAAGACCCACGACGGCACCGTGACCCGCTCCGGCGTCAAGGTGCTGAACGACGAGGAGCGGGTGCGCGAACTCTCCCGGATGCTGGCCGGCCTGGAGGACTCGGAGCTGGGCCGCGCCCACGCCGAGGAGCTGCTGGCCACCGCCCGCGCCCCCCGCCAGCCCTAGGAACCGTCCGGCGAGGACCCGCCGGACCGACCCCGAGCCGGCCCCTCCACCGGGTCCGGCGGACCTCGCGGCAGGACGACGCGCCCCGGCGGCGCCGACTGTCCAAGAGGGCCGCCGACCTGGCATGGTGGCGGCTGGACACTGGCTTTCCAGTCCCGAGCGCCGCCGGGCGGGCAACCCTCGCGAGGCGGCACGCGAACCTGATCGAGTCGGAGCGAGACGACGTGGACCATTCCGCCGCCCGGGCCACCGCGGCCGCCCCGGAACCGGGGCAGCTGCGCGTGGTCCTCGTCCTGGCCGCCAGCACCGGCGGCATCGGTGCGCACGTGCGCTCCCTGGCCCAGGGCCTGGTCGCGCACGGCGTGATCGTCACCGTCTGCGCGCCGGCCGGCACCGACGCGCTGTACGGCTTCTCCCGCACCGGCGCCCGGTTCCACACCGTCGACATCACGCCCACGGCGGGCGCCCGCAGCGACGCCACCGCGATCGGCGAGCTGCGCCGGGCCTTCACCGCCGCCGACGTGGTGCACGCCCACGGGCTGCGCGCCGGGCTGCTCTCGGACCTCGCGCTGCGCACCGCGGGCCGCTTCCCGGGCCTGCGCCCGGAGACGCCGCTGGTGGTCACCTCGCACCACGCGCTGCTGGCCACCGGCATGGAGCGCCGGCTGCAGCGGCTGATGGAGCGCCGGGTGGCCCGTGCCGCCGACCTGGTCCTCGGTGCCTCCTCGGACCTGGTCGCCCGGGCCCGGGAACTCGGCGCCACCGACGCCCGGCTGGGCCCGGTGGCCGCCCCGCCGATGCCGGAGGGCCGGCTCGGCCGCCCCGAGGCGCGGGCCGCGCTGCTCGGCGACGGCCCGGACCGGCCGCTGGTGCTGGCGGTGGGCCGGCTCGTCCCGCAGAAGGCCTTCGGGCTGCTGCTGGACGCCACCCGCGAGCTGTCCTCGCTCGACCCGGAGCCGCTGGTGCTGCTCGCCGGGGACGGCCCGGAGGCGGCCCCGCTGCGCGAGAGAGTGACCGCCGAGAAGCTGCCGGTGCGCCTGCTCGGCTACCGCACCGACGTGCCCGACCTGCTGGCCGCCGCCGACGTGGTGGTGGTCCCCAGCCGCTGGGAGGCCCGCTCGCTGGTGGTCCAGGAGGCGATGCGGGCCGGTGTGCCGGTGGTGGCGACCGCCGTCGGCGGCATCCCCGAACTGGTCGGCGACGCCGCCGCGCTGGTGCCCCCGGGCGATCCGGCGGCGATCGGCCGGGCGGTGCGCGACCTGCTGACCGACCCCGCCCGCCGCGAGGAGCTGGTGGCGGCCGGCCGGCAGCAGGCCGAGACCTGGCCGGACGAGGCCGCCACCGTGGCTCAGGTGCTCAGCACCTACGACGAGCTCGTGCAGCGGGGCTGACGAGCTCGTGCGGCGGGGCCGGGGCGTGCGGCGGAGCCGGGCCGCGTCCTAGACGGTGGCCTGCTCGACCCGGTCGGCGGCCCGGCCGTCCGGCTGGGCCGACAGGTAGGCGGCGCCGGAGGCGGTCAGCCGCAGGGCGGTGTCGATCAGCGGCACGTGGCTGAAGGCCTGCGGGAAGTTGCCGACCTGGCGCTTGAGCCGCGGGTCCCACTCCTCGGCGAGCAGGCCGAGGTCGTTGCGCAGCGACAGCAGCCGGTCGAACAGCTCGCGGGCCTCCTGCACCCGGCCGATCATGGCGAGGTCGTCGGCCAGCCAGAAGGAGCAGGCCAGGAAGGCGCCCTCGTGGCCGGAGAGGCCGTCGACGTTGTTGCCGGACTCGTCGTGCGTCGGGTAGCGCAGCACGAAGCCGTCCTCGGTGGACAGCTCGCGCTGGATCGCCTCGATGGTGCCGATCACGCGCTTGTCGTCCGGCGGCAGGAAGCCGACCTGCGGGATGAGCAGCAGCGAGGCGTCCAGCTCCTGGCTGCCGTAGTACTGGGTGAAGGTGTTGCGCTCCGGGTCGTAGCCCTTGTCGCAGACGTCCCGGTGGATGGTGTCGCGCAGTTCGCGCCAGCGCTCCAGGTGGCCGTCGGCGGGGGCGTCCTCGGGGGTCTGCTCCAGCAGCTTGATGGTGCGGTCGACGGCGACCCAGGCCATCACCTTGGAGTGGACGAAGTGCCGGCGCGGGCCGCGGACCTCCCAGATGCCCTCGTCCGGGTTCTGCCAGTGGTCCTCCAGGTACTCGATCAGGCGCAGCTGGAGGTGGTGGGCGTGGTCGTTGCGGACCAGGCCGGTCATGTGGGCGAGGTGGAGCGCCTCGACCACCTCGCCGTAGACGTCGAGCTGGAGCTGCCCGGCGGCGCCGTTGCCGATGCGGACGGGCTGGGAGCCCTCGTAGCCGGGCAGCCAGTCGAGCGAGGACTCGGTGAGTTCGCGCTCGCCGGCGATGCCGTACATGATCTGCAGGTTCTCCGGGTCGCCGGCGACGGCCCGCAGCAGCCACTCGCGCCAGGCCTTGGCCTCCTCGCGGTAGCCGGTGCGCAGCAGCGAGGAGAGGGTGATCGCGGCGTCGCGCAGCCAGGTGTAGCGGTAGTCCCAGTTGCGCTCGCCGCCGATGTCCTCGGGCAGGGAGGTGGTGGGGGCGGCGACGATGCCGCCGGTGGGGGCGTAGGTGAGGCCCTTGAGGGTGATCAGCGAGCGGACCACGGCCTCGCGGTAGGGGCCCTGGTAGGTGCACTGGTCGGCCCACTCGTGCCAGAAGTCGGCGGTGGCGTCGAGCATCGCCTCGGCGTCCGGGACGGCCGGCGGGTCGAGGTGGGAGGCCTGCCAGGTGAGGGCGAAGGCGATCCGCTCGCCGGCTTCGACGGTGAAGTCGGCGTAGGTGGTGAGGTCGCGGCCGTAGGTCTCGGAGTCGCCGTCCAGCCAGACCGAGTCGGGGCCGGCCATGGCGACGGTGCGGTGGGTGCCGTCGGCCTGCTCGATCCGGTGCACCCAGGGGACGATGCGGCCGTAGGAGAAGCGCATCCGCAGCGCCGAGCGCATCCGCACGGTGCCGGCCACGCCCTCGACGATCCGGATCACCTGGGGAACGGCGTCCTTGCCGGCCAGCGGGCGCGGCGGCATGAAGTCGATCACCCGGACGGTGCCGCCCTGGGCGTCCCACTCCTGCTCCAGGATCAGCGAGTCGCCGCGGTAGCGGCGCCGGTCGGCGGGCACGGCGGGGGCGGCGGCGGTGGGCGGGGGCACGCGCAGGTCGGCGGGGGTGGCGATGCGGACCCGGCCCGCGGGGGTGGTGGCGGTGGCGGCGGGCGCGGGGACCTCGGTCAGGACGGCTTCGGCCGGGCCGATCCGCCAGAAGCCGTGTTCATCGGTGCCCAGCAGGCCGGCGAACACGGCCGGCGAGTCGAAGCGGGGAAGGCAGAGCCAGTCCACCGCCCCGTCCCTGCTGACCAGGGCAGCGGTCTGCATGTCCCCGATGAGTGCGTAGTCCTCGATACGGCCGGCCACGTGGATCTCCAGTTCGCAATGTGGTCAGGGCATCGGCGAACGGGGGAGCGAGCGGTCTGCGGGGCCGGGGGTCCACCCCGGGACGTCCGGTCCGCCGGGGGGTGGTGGCGGGCCTTGCTGGAGTGTCCGCGCGGGGCTCGGTGGAGCCCCTGAGGTGGGTGGGGGGAGCTGGAAACGGGGAGGTCCGGTCGCGCATCGGGGACCGGGAGTGTCCCTGACCCTCCCACGCCCTCCGCGTGCTCGTGCTGTCGCGATGCGTCCGTGCAGCTTACGACGGACGAAAGGGGCGAAGCACGCGGACGCAGCCTCGTGTGGCGCCGCAATTCGGCGGAAATGCCGTGCATCGCGGTGGCCGGGCGCAGGATGGCACGGAAGGATCACCTCCGGGTGGCCGTAACGGAGGGGCCGGCATGGCCCGGACGGAGGCCTGCGCCTGGCCCGGTCCGGCCGGGTGGCGCGACCGGTGTGACTCCTGCGGCGCATGATGCGCCGGTGGTGCGCGGGGCGCACGCTCCCGGAGCGCCGGGCGCGGGCCGAACGGCGTCCCGGCCGGGTCACTGATACCCTGGTATCCCGTGGACCGGCGGGATCAAACGCCCCGGACCAGCCGAACCGACGACCCTTCGAGAGCCGAGCACAGAGCCGGCCTCCCGTCGCCCGGCGAGCCGAGAGCCTCCCGCCCACGTCACCTTCGACACGCGACCCACGGGAGCCCCCTCTTGGCACAGCCCCATTCCGGCAAGGCAGCGAACGGCCGCGCCGTGACGACCAAGCACCTCTTCGTCACCGGGGGTGTCGCCTCTTCGCTCGGCAAGGGCCTCACCGCCTCCAGCCTCGGCGCGCTCCTCAAGGCCCGCGGCCTGCGCGTGACGATGCAGAAGCTCGACCCGTACCTCAACGTGGACCCGGGCACCATGAACCCGTTCCAGCACGGCGAGGTCTTCGTCACCGACGACGGCGCCGAGACGGACCTGGACATCGGCCACTACGAGCGGTTCCTGGACACCAACCTGCACGGCTCGGCGAACGTCACCACCGGCCAGGTGTACTCGACCGTCATCGCCAAGGAGCGCCGCGGCGAGTACCTGGGCGACACCGTCCAGGTCATCCCGCACATCACCAACGAGATCAAGTCCCGGATCCGCCGGATGGCGACCGAGGACGTCGACGTGGTGATCACCGAGGTCGGCGGCACCGTCGGCGACATCGAGTCGCTGCCGTTCCTGGAGGCCGTCCGCCAGGTCCGCCACGAGGTCGGCCGGGACAACGTGTTCTTCGTGCACGTCTCCCTGCTGCCGTACATCGGCCCCTCGGGCGAGCTCAAGACCAAGCCCACCCAGCACTCCGTCGCCGCGCTGCGCAACATCGGCATCCAGCCGGACGCCATCGTGCTGCGCGCCGACCGCGAGGTCCCGCAGGCGATCAAGCGCAAGATCTCGCTGATGTGCGACGTGGACGAGGAGGCCGTGGTCGCGGCCATCGACGCCAAGTCGATCTACGACATCCCGAAGGTGCTGCACGGCGAGGGCCTGGACGCCTACGTGGTGCGCCGCCTCGACCTGCCGTTCCGCGACGTCGACTGGACCACCTGGGACGACCTGCTGCGCCGCGTCCACGAGCCGCAGCACATCGTCAAGGTCGCCCTGGTCGGCAAGTACATCGACCTGCCGGACGCCTACCTGTCGGTGACCGAGGCGCTGCGCGCCGGCGGCTTCGCCAACAACGCCCGGGTCGAGATCAAGTGGGTCACCTCGGACGACTGCGAGACCCCCGAGGGCGCCCGGGCCCAGCTCGGCGACGTGGACGCGATCTGCATCCCCGGCGGCTTCGGCGACCGCGGCGTCAACGGCAAGGTCGGCGCGATCACCTTCGCCCGCGAGAACAAGGTCCCGCTGCTCGGCCTGTGCCTGGGCCTGCAGTGCGTGGTCATCGAGGCGGCCCGCAACCTGGCCGGCCTGCCCGAGGCCAACTCCACCGAGTTCGACCCCGCCGCCAAGCACCCGGTCGTCTCCACCATGGCCGAGCAGCTGGCGATCGTCGACGGCAAGGGCGACCTGGGCGGCACCATGCGGCTGGGCCTGTACCCGGCCAAGCTCGCCGAGGGCTCGATCGTGCGCGAGGTCTACGGCGGCGAGCAGTACGTCGAGGAGCGCCACCGCCACCGCTACGAGGTCAACAACGCGTACCGCGCCGACCTGGAGAAGACCGGTCTGCAGTTCTCCGGCCTCTCGCCCAAGGGCGACCTGGTCGAGTACGTCGAGTACCCGCGCGAGGTGCACCCGTACCTGGTGGCCACCCAGGCCCACCCGGAGCTGAAGTCGCGCCCGACCCGTCCGCACCCGCTGTTCGCGGGCCTGGTCAAGGCCGCCATCGAGATCAAGACCGGCGTCTCCGAGTAGTTCCTCTCCTCGGCCCCGGTCGTTCACCGGACGGCGGTCCCGCCATTCCCGCGGGGCCGCCGTTCGGCGTTAGATTGTGTCGTACTGACGAAAAGGGGAGAGCGATGGACGAGCAGAGCGACCTGGTGATCACCGACACGGCCGAGGAGTGGGAGGTCCGCGGCAGCGCGACGCCGTTCCAGGGCAAGGTCACCGGGGTGCGCAGCGAGGAGGTCCGGATGCCCGACGGCAGCTGGGCCCGCCGCGACTACCAGACCCACCCCGGCTCGGTGTCGGTGCTCGCGCTGGACGACCGGCAGCGGGTGCTGATCCTGCGCCAGTACCGCCACCCGGTCCGCCAGCGGCTGTGGGAGCTGCCGGCCGGCCTGCTCGACGTGCCCGGCGAGAACCCCTGGCGCGCCGCGCAGCGGGAGCTGTTCGAGGAGGCCCACTGCAAGGCCGACACCTGGCGGATCCTCGTCGACTACTACACGTCCCCGGGCGGCACCGACGAGGCGCTGCGGATGTTCCTGGCCACCGACCTGTCGGCGGCCGAGGGCGAGCGCTACGAGGCCGAGGGCGAGGAGCAGGAGATCGAGGTCGCCTGGGTCCCGGTGCCCGAGCTGATCCGGCTGATCCAGGCCGGGCGGCTGCACAACCCGACCCTGGTCATCGGCACCCTCGCCGTGCACGCCGCGCTCACCGGTCCGGACGGCCTGGACGCGCTGCGCCGACCGGACTCGCCGTGGCCGGCCCGCCCGTTCGAGGCGTGAGCGAACAGCGGCGGGAAAACCCCTCCGAGGCGTGGACGAACGACCCGGCTTGATGCCTTGGGGTGATTTGCCGGTTCGTACGACCGGATGTCACCTCAATCGAGCCCGGCGGTCGAACTACGCTTCGCAGGGAGGGCGCCCGTGCCGGGCCGGCCTCCGCCGAGCGCCGGCCCCTGAGCAGCCGGACGCCGGGCGCGGGAAGACGTCGGGAGTGGCACGGGTGGCGAGGAAGACGGCGACGATGGATCCCGGCACCGACGCGCGGGTCGGTGCCGTCCCCGGTCTGGAGCGGCTGCCGGCCGGGCCCGCGCTGTTCGTCGGACGGCGCGCAGAGCTCGCCGCGCTGCGGGCCGCCGCGGCCCGTCCGGTGAGCGGCCGCTGCCCGGTGCTGGTGGTGGCCGGGCGCCCCGGCTCCGGTCGGACCGCCCTCGCCGTCCGCTTCGCCCGTACCGTCGCGGCCGACTACCCGGACGGCGTGCTGTTCGCGCGGCTGTCCGCCCCCGACGGCGGCAGGGTGCCGCCGGGCCGGGCGGCCAGGGTGCTGCTGGAGCAGCTCGATCCGCAGGCGGCCGTGCCGCTGCCCGGGATCGTGGAGGACGGGCGCGACGAACCGGGCTGCACCGCGCTGCGGGAGGCGCTCGCCGGGCTGCGGGTCCTGCTGGTGCTGGACGACGTGCGGGACGCCGGACAGGTGTGGCCGCTGCTGGCCGACGAACCCGGCTGCCTGGTCCTCGCCACCACGGCGGGGCCGCTCACCGGGATCGAGGACATCGACCCGGTGATCCTCGGCGGGCTGGACCGGCAGGCCTCCGGCGAACTGCTGGCCGACCTGGTCGGCGGCACCCGGATCTCCTGCGACCCGGTCGGCGGGGCCGATCTGGCCGAGGCCTGCGCGGCCCGCCCGGCCGCCCTGCGGCTGATGGCCGGGTGGCTGCGCGCCAACCCGAAGACCGCGGTCACGGACGCGGCGCGGGAACTGAACCGGGTGGTCGGCGAGGAGTCCGCGGCCGCGGGCGGCGGCAAGGCGGGCAGGGCCGGCCGGACCGGCAAGGCCGCCAAGGCCGCCAGGGGCAGGTCCGGGGGCGAGGGCGCCGTGGCGAAGGAGGACCCGCGGCAGCCGGCCGAGGGCCAGGGCGCGGAGGCCGCCGCCGCGCCCGAGCCGGCCGGCGACCCCTCCACCTGGGTCAAGCCGGGGCCGGAGCCGGCCGAGCCGGTGCCCGTCCCCGACAACGACCCGCTGGTCGGCGCCTTCACCCTGGTCTACCGCACCCTGCCGGCCGCCCAGGCGCGGATGCTGCGCACCCTGACCCTGGCCCCGGCGCAGACCGCCGACCCGCGGACCGCCTCCGCGCTGGTCGGCTGCCCGGCCCCGGAGGCCGCCGCGACGCTGGCCGCGCTCGCCGAGCGGGAGCTGCTCGGCGAGGAGGCGCCGGCCGCCGACGGCACCCCGCGCTACCGGGTGCCCGGCCGGCTCTACCCGAGGCTGGTCCGGCTGCGCGAGCGGGAGGACCGGGCCGCCGAGACCGAGCTCGCCCGGGCCCGGCTGCTGGAGCGGCTGGTCCGGCTCACCGAGTCGGCCCGCGCGCTGCTCGACCCGTCCGGCGGCCCGGCGCCCGAGCCGCTGCCGGCCGCCCTGCGGCTGGACTCCGCCGCGCACGCCCGCGACTGGCTGCTCGGCGAGCGCGAGCTGCTGCTCGGCGCGGTGGCCGACGCGATCGGCCAGGGCGACCTGGACGGCTCGGCCGGGCGGCTGGTCACCGCGCTGCTGCGGTCGCTGCCGCTGACCGGCGCCGCCGCCCCCACCGACCTCTACCGGCTGCACGAGCTGGTGCTCACCGTGGCCGAGCGGCACGGCCGCCCCCGCCGGGCCTCGGCCGCGCTGCTCAACCTGGGCGACCTCCAGGCCGCGGCGGGCCGGTGGGAGCAGGCCGCGACCCACTACCGGGCCGCCCTGGAGCACGCCCGCACGGCCGGGGACGAGCCGCTCTGCGCCCGGGCCCTGGAGGGTGCGGCCGGCTGCCACCGGGCGCTCGGCGACGCGGTGCGCGCCGCCGACTGGTACGGGCGGGCGCTCGGCCTGCGGCAGTCGCTGGGCGACCAGGCGGCGGAGGCCCGGCTGCTGACCCGGCTCGCCGAGGCGCACACCGCGCAGCGCCGCTTCGAGGAGGCCGACCGGGAGTACCGGGCCGCGCTGGCGGTGCTGCGCCGGATCGGCGACGACCAGGGGCGGGAGGCCGTCGGGGCGGCCCTCGCAGACCTGCGGGAACGTGTCGACGCCGGGTGGTGACGGCGCTTTCGGAGGTATCGTCGGAAGTGCCCGGTTGTCACGCCTATGGCAGGTAGTAGCCGGTGGTAGCCTACGAACCTGCCAATGTGTTCGGCGAAATTATTCGATTTGGAAGGCTGACACGCCGCCTGGGCTTCATTACACTCGAACTCAGTCGCGCAGCGATCCCCTGCCCCGGGCTGCCCGGAGGCTTCCCCACGTGCGCGTCGCCCACCGGTCTTCTCCGGTCGGGACCCCCATGGCAAGAGGACGTGTTTAGCCGTGAAGGTCGGCATCCCCCGCGAGGTCAAGAACCACGAGTACCGCGTGGCCATCACGCCCGCCGGCGTGCATGAGCTGGTCCGCAACGGACACGAGGTCTACATCGAGGACAACGCCGGTCTCGGCTCCTCGATCCCCAACGAGGAGTACGTGGCCGCCGGCGCCACCATCCTCCCCACCGCCGACGAGGTGTGGGCCACCGCCGACCTGCTGCTGAAGGTCAAGGAGCCCATCGCCTCCGAGTACCACCGGCTGCGCAAGGGGCAGACCCTCTTCACGTACCTGCACCTGGCGGCCGACCGTGCCGGCACCGACGCGCTGATCGCCTCGGGCACCACCGCCATCGCGTACGAGACCGTGCAGCTGGCCAACGGCGCGCTGCCGCTGCTCGCCCCGATGTCCGAGGTCGCGGGCCGGCTGGCCCCGCAGGTCGGCTCGTACCACCTGATGCGCCCGGCCGGCGGCCGCGGCGTGCTGCCCGGCGGCGTGCCCGGCACCCACCCGGCCAAGGCCGTCGTCATCGGCGGTGGCGTCTCCGGTTGGCACGCGGCCACCATCGCCATCGGCATGGGCTACGACGTGACCCTGCTCGACCGCGACATCAACAAGCTGCGCGAGGCCGACCGCATCTTCGGCACGAAGATCAAGGCCATCATGTCCAACTCCTTCGAGCTGGAGAAGGCCGTCCTGGACGCCGACCTGGTCATCGGCGCGGTGCTGATCCCGGGCGCCAAGGCCCCGAAGCTGGTCACCAACGAGCTGGTCTCCCGGATGAAGCCGGGCTCCGTGCTCGTCGACATCGCCATCGACCAGGGCGGCTGCTTCGAGGACTCGCACCCGACCACGCACGACGACCCGACCTTCCAGGTCCACAACTCGGTCTTCTACTGCGTGGCTAACATGCCGGGCGCCGTCCCGAACACCTCCACCTACGCGCTGACCAACGCCACCCTGCCGTACGTCATCGAGCTGGCGAACCGCGGGTGGAAGGAGGCGCTGCGCCGTGACCCGGCGCTCGCCAAGGGCCTCAACGTGCACGAGGGCCAGATCACCTTCCCGGCCGTGGCCGACGCCTTCGGCCTGGAGTCGGTCACGCTGGACAGCGTGCTCGCCTGATCTCCCTGACCGCACGGCGGTCGTTCGCCCCCGACCCGATTCCTTCGGGTCGGGGGCTTCGCCGTGCCCGCGAACGGCCCGCGGACCGGTCGGGTCGCTCTGTCGTCAATTCCCGCGGGTCGGGTCACCCGACCGCAGAAACGTTAGGGTCATGGGCCCGCTCATCCCTTGACAGCAGCCCGCCCGATAGTCGACACATCGGGCCCACTACCGTGGATTGTGTTGCTGCGAACGCCTTGAACGGCCTAGAGTCGCAAACCGTCGGCATGCTGCCACGCTGACGAATCGACATAGAGTCCTGGATGCCCAAGGAGGTAAGACGACTTGTGAATGAGTCGACAATTGCTCCCGGGGGTGGTCAGCCAGGACTGGCGGAGCACACCGCCGGCCAGCCGAGTGAGGAGCCCGGGGCCCGGCAGCCCTCCGTGGGCTCGGCCGAGGTCGGCTCGGTCGCACTCCGCACTTTCGAAGCACGCCAGAACACAGCGCAGGTGACCACGGTGACCGATCACGACGCCGACTTGGCGGCCTACGGCCTGGCCTACGGCGAGTTCGCCTACGGCGCCTACGACGACCCGGACGCCGAGTACGAGCCGGACCCGGAGTACGCCGCCACCCTGGCCCCCGACGCCGCGCGCCAGCGCCGCGAGCGGGTCGGCCCGACCGGCCGTCCACTGCCGTACTTCCCGATCCCCGCGCCGGTCGCCGAGCACGGCCCCGCCCAGATCATCGCCATGTGCAACCAGAAGGGCGGCGTCGGCAAGACCACGTCGACCATCAACCTGGGCGCGGCGCTGGCCGAGTACGGCCGCCGGGTGCTGCTCGTCGACTTCGACCCGCAGGGCGCTCTCTCGGTCGGCCTCGGCGTCAACCCCATGGAGCTGGACGTCACCGTCTACAACCTGCTCATGGAGCGGGGCCTGACGGCCGATGAGGTGCTGCTGAAGACCGCCGTCCCCGGCATGGACCTGCTGCCCTCCAACATCGACCTCTCCGCCGCCGAGGTGCAGCTGGTCAGCGAGGTGGCCCGGGAGTCCGCGCTGGCGCGCGCCCTGAAGCCGCTGCTGCCCGACTACGACTACGTCATCATCGACTGCCAGCCCTCGCTCGGGCTGCTGACGGTCAATGCGCTGACGGCCGCTCACAGCGTGATCGTGCCGCTGGAGTGCGAGTTCTTCGCGCTGCGCGGTGTCGCGCTGCTGACCGAGACGATCGAGAAGGTGTGCGAGCGGCTCAACCCCGAGCTGCGCCTGGACGGCATCCTCGCGACCATGTACGACTCGCGCACCGTGCACAGCCGTGAGGTGCTGGCGCGGGTCGTCGAGGCGTTCGGCGAGCACGTCTTCCACACCGTCATCGGGCGGACCGTGCGCTTCCCGGAGACCACCGTCGCCGGCGAGCCCATCACCACGTACGCCACCAACTCGGTCGGGGCCGCCGCCTACCGCCAGCTCGCCAGGGAGGTGCTCGACCGGTGCCGCCCCGCCGAGTGAGTCTCCCGGGTGCCGACGAGCTGTTCCGGACCACCGGCGGGATGGCGTTGTCGCCGTCCCTCGCGCCGCGTCCGGCCGCCGAGGCATCCAGACCGGAGACCGCGCGGACCGTCAACGGCACGGACGGCGCCGAGGGCGCCCACGGTGCCCAGGACGACCGGCAGGCGCCGCAGGAGCAGCAGTCGGCCGCCGCGGTGCCGTCGCCCGCGCAGCCGCCCGTGCAGCGGGCCGCCGGGGACCAGGGCGCCGGAGCGGCCGCCAACGGCGTGTCCGCCACCCGGGGAGCCCCGGCCGGCCGGACGCACGCGGGTGCCGCCGAGGAGCAGGCCGGTGCCGCCGGGCGCGCCCGGCCGCGGGGGCGCGCGCCGCGCCGACCGAGCGGACGCGAGCGGCACGACGAGAAGATCACCGTGTACGTGTCCGCCGAGGAGCTCATGGACCTCGAGCACACCCGGCTGGTGCTGCGCGGCGAGCACGGCCTGGCCGTGGACCGCGGGCGGATCGTCCGGGAGGCCATCGCGGTGGTCCTGGCGGACCTGGAGCAGCGCGGCGAGGCCTCGATCCTGGTCCGGCGGCTGCGCGGCCGGTAGGGCCGTCCTCCGGGCACCGGGTGGCGGGCTGCGGCTGTCGGGCTGCGGCTGTCGGGCTGCGGCTGTAGGGCAGCGGATCCGGACAGCGGAGGCCGGGGCTTCAGGGCGCCGGGTGTCGGGCGCCGACGGCCGGGGACCGTGCCGTCGGACGGCGTGTCGGCGGGCCCCGGGGCGGGCCCTGCGGTCGGGGCGGGTGAAGATGGACCGTCATGCCGAGCACCGCCCAACCGGCCACCAGCGCCGCGAACCCGACCAGCGCCGCGGAGCCGACCACCGCCGTGGAGCCGAGCAGCGTCGTGGCGCCGACCACCGCCGTGGAGCCGAGCAGCGTCGTGGCGCCGGCCACTGCCGCGGACCCGAGCAGCGCCGTCGAGCCGACCCGGGGCGTGGAGCCGAGCAGCGCCGTGGACCCGGGCGAGGACGAGCGCCGTGGGGGTTTCCACGTCCGGCTGGAGAACTTCGAGGGCCCCTTCGACCTGCTGCTCAGCCTGATCGCCAGGCACAAGCTGGACGTCACCGAGGTGGCGCTGGCCACGGTGACGGACGAGTTCGTGGCGCACATCCGCGCGATGGGGCCGGACTGGGACCTGGACGCGGCGACCGAGTTCCTCGTGGTGGCCGCCACCCTGCTGGACCTCAAGGCGGCCCGGCTGCTGCCCGCGGCCGAGGTCGAGGACGAGGAGGACCTCGCGCTGCTGGAGGCGCGGGACCTGCTGTTCGCGCGGCTGCTGCAGTACCGGGCGTACAAGCGGGCGGCGGCGGTGTTCGGCGAGCGGTGGGCCGCCGAGCTGCTCAGGCGGCCGCGGACCGTCGGGCTGGAACCGCGGCACGCGGAGCTGCTGCCCGAGGTGGTGATCACCGTCGGGCCCGAGGGGCTGGCCCGGCTCGCCGCCAAGGCGATGGAGCCCAAGCCCGCGCCCGTCGTCTACGTGGACCACATCCACACCCCGCCGGTCAGCGTGCGCGAGCAGGCGGCTCTGGTGGTCGACCTGCTCACCGGGCTGGGGGAGGCCTCCTTCCAGCAGTTGGTCGCGGACGCGCCGGACACCCTGGTGGTGGTCGCCCGCTTCCTGGCCCTGCTGGAGCTGTACCGCGAGCGGGTGCTGGCCTTCGAGCAGCCGGAGGCGCTCGGGGAACTGCGGGTGCGCTGGGTGGCCGAGGAGGGCCGCGGCGCGGTCGAGGTGACGGACGAGTTCGACCGGCCCCCGGACGGGGCCGCGGACGAGGCGAAGGAGGACCGGCGGCGATGAGTGCCGGGAACGACGGCGGACGGCCGGTGCGCCGCCCGCTCGGCCTGCCCGGGCAGCCGAGGGTGCAGGAGTGGCTGGAACCGGCCTTCGAGCTGCTGCCCGAGCCCGTGGCGCCGGCGGCGGACCCCGGGGCGCGGGTGGTGCACCAGAAGTCGGCCGGGCCGACGTCCGACGTGCCGGACGAGCCGGCCGGTCCCCGGGCGCCCGCGGAACCGGCGGTGCCCGCGGAGCAAGCAGAGCCGGCGGAGTCGGCGGGCCCCGGGCTGCGGGCCGAGCTGGAGGCGATCCTGATGGTCGTCGACGAGCCCGTCACCGAGGAGCGGCTGGCCGGCGTGCTGGAGCGGCCGCGGGCCGAGGTGGCCGGAGCGCTGCGCGAGCTGTCCGCCGAGTACGAGGCGGCCGGGCGCGGCTTCGACCTGCGGCTGGTGGCGGGCGGCTGGCGGTTCTACAGCCGCGACAGCTGCGCCGCGGCCGTCGACCGCTTCCTGCTGGACGGCCAGCAGGCCCGGTTGACCCAGGCCGCGTTGGAGACCCTGGCCGTGGTCGCGTACCGGCAGCCGGTGTCCAGATCGAGGGTCTCCGCCGTCCGCGGTGTGAACTGTGACGGAGTGATGCGTACCCTGGTACAGCGAGGACTGGTGGAAGAGGCCGGATCCGAGCCCGAAACAGGTGCGATCCTGTATCGGACGACGAACTACTTCCTGGAACGGATGGGGCTCCGCGGCTTGGACGAGCTGCCGGAGCTCGCTCCCTTCCTGCCCGAGGTCGACGACGTG
Source organism: Kitasatospora sp. NPDC001539 (assembly GCF_040298565.1). Taxonomy (NCBI): domain Bacteria; kingdom Bacillati; phylum Actinomycetota; class Actinomycetes; order Kitasatosporales; family Streptomycetaceae; genus Kitasatospora; species Kitasatospora sp. NPDC001539. The sequence goes on from NZ_JBEPAK010000058.1 coordinate 18,667, forward strand.
GAAGCGGAGTCCCTGGAGGGCACGATGATCGCGGACGCGGTCGCCGTCGCTGCCGCACAGGCCGTGGACGGCAGTGGCGAGGCCGGTCGGGCAGCGCACGATCGGTAGGGGGAGGTGAGGTCGGCCGAGACGACCGCACATCCCAGACGGTAACGACGTACGGACACTTTGATGCGTAGCAGTGGCAACGGCAGGAACAGCAGCGGCGGCGGCAGCGGTCGCGGCGGACAGGGCGGGGGCCGGGGCGGCTCCTACGGCGGCGGCAGCGGCCGCGGCGGCTCGGGCTCGCGCGGGGGTTCGTACGGGGGCGGCTCGGGCTCCGGCTCCCGGGGCGGCTCGTACGGCGGCGGCTCGCGCGGCGGCTCCTACGGCGGCGGCAGCGGCCGCGGTGGCTCGGGCTCCGGCTCGGGTGCGCGCGGCGGCTCCTACGGGCGGGACGACCGGCGGGACGACCGCCGCTTCCCGGACCGCCCGCTGCGGCCGGAGGAGCGCAAGTACGACCGTCCGGAGTTCGGCGGCGGCCCGAACGCCACCCCGGCCCGCGGCGGCTACGCCGGCCGGCGTCCCGGCCCGGCCCCGCGTCCGCGCCGTGAGGGCCAGGGCGCCCCGGGCGACCCGCGCCGCCAGCCGCAGCGCTCGCGCGAGCTGCAGGCCAAGATCGAGGACGCGGTGCTCGCCCGGCACGACAAGCCGGCCGTGAAGCTGCCCAAGACCTTCGGCGAGCCCGAGGGCGAGCGCCTGCAGAAGGTGCTGGCCCGTGCGGGCGTCGGCAGCCGCCGCGCCTGCGAGGAGCTGATCGAGCAGGGCCGCGTCGAGGTCAACGGCAAGCGCGTCACCGAGCAGGGCAAGCGCGTCGACCCGGACAAGGACGAGATCAAGGTCGACGGCCTGACCGTCGCCACCCAGTCCTACCTGTTCTTCGCGCTCAACAAGCCGGCCGGCGTGGTCTCCACCATGGAGGACCCGGACGGGCGGCAGTGCCTCGGCGACTACGTGACCAACCGGGAGACCCGGCTGTTCCACGTCGGCCGCCTGGACACCGAGACCGAGGGCATCATCCTGCTCACCAACCACGGCGAGCTGGCCCACCGCCTCACCCACCCGCGCTACGGCGTGACCAAGACCTACCTGGCCGCCATCCAGGGCCCGATCCCGCGCGACCTGGGCCGCCAGCTGGCCCAGGGCGTGGAGCTGGAGGACGGCTTCGCCCGCGCCGACAGCTTCAAGGTCGTCTCCAACGTCGGCAAGAACTACCTGGTCGAGGTGACCCTGCACGAGGGCCGCAAGCACATCGTCCGCCGGATGCTGGCCGAGGTCGGCTTCCCGGTCGAGAAGCTGGTGCGCACCCACTTCGGCCCGATCGCGCTCGGTGACCAGAAGTCGGGCTGGCTGCGCCGGCTGACCAACCCCGAGGTCGGTCAGCTGATGCGCGAGGTCGGCCTGTAGGAGTCGGGCCCCGCCGGTCGTCCGCCGCCGTTCGTCGGCGTGCGTCCGAGCGGCGTGCGTCCGAGCGGCGTGCGTCCGAGCGGCGTGCGTCCGAGCGGCGTTCGTCGGAGGGTCCCCTGCCCGTGGTGGCGGGGGACCCTCCGGCGTTCGTGGGTGTGAGCCGGAACGCACCCGCTGGTCACGGCCTTGTCAGCGCCATGATCCGTGGCCGAGGATGGCCACCGGACCACCGTCCGCCCCGTGGCGGGACTGCGCCAGGGCGAGCGCCGGTGGGGGTGTCCGGGGCGAACAGGGGGAGACGGCGTCGTGTCCGATGCAGTACCGGGACGGTCAGCCGGTCAGGCCCTCGGCCCGCTGGGGCTGTCCGAGCCGGACGGGCAGGTCTACGCGGCCCTGGTGGCCAGTCCGCAGTCCACCGCGGAGGAACTGGCCGAGAGCTGCGGCCTGACGCTCCAGCAGAGCGTGCGCGCACTGGACCGGCTGGCGCAGCAGGGCATGGCCACCCGCGCACCGGTGGACCGGCAGCGCTACCTGCCGGTGGCCCCGGACGTGGCGATCGGGACCCTGATCGGCCACCGGGAGTCCGAACTGCGCCGGGCCCGGGCGGAGATGCACCGGCTGATGGACGCGTTCCGGGAGGCCTCCCGCTACACCGACCCGGCGCACTCGGTGGAGGTGCTCACCGGCGGCGAGGCGATCGCCCAGCGGCTGGAGCACATCACCGAGACCAGCCAGTACCAGGTGCGCGGCTTCGACCGCCCGCCGTACATCCAGGACCCGGTGGCGCCGCTGACCCTGCAGCGGCGGCGGCTGAAGGAGGGGCTGCGGTTCCGGACCGTCTACGACCGGGAGGCGGTGGCCTGGCCCGGCCGGCTGGAGCGGAACATCCTGGTCGGTGTGGCGGACGGCGAGGAGGCCCGGGTGCGGCCGACCCTGCCGATGAAGATGATCATTTCGGACGACCGGATGGCGATCATCCCGATCAGCGTCGGTGACAGCGTGCTGGACGCCGCCTACGTGATCCACCCCTCGGCGCTGCTCCAGGCGCTGGACACGCTGTTCGAGGCGGAGTGGGAACGGGCGGTGCAGCTGCAGGCCGCGATCGGCACCGCGGAGGCCTCGCTGGAACCGGAGGCCGACCACCGCAAGCTGCTGGGCCTGCTGGCCGCGGGGCTGACCGACGAGTCGATCGCCCGCTCGCTGGGCTGGAGCGCCCGGACCACCCAGCGGCGGCTCCAGAGCCTGATGCGTTCGCTGGGCGCCACCACCCGCTTCCAGGCCGGGATGGCGGCCCGGGAGCGGGGGTGGCTGTGAACCTCGAGCCGGTCAGCTCCAGGGGCTGAGCGAGGCCCAGCGGCCGTCCGGGCCGCGCTCGACCTTCTGCAGGCCGACCACGGCCGAGCGGTTCAGCCGGCCGTAGATGTGCGGGAAGAGGACGCCGGGGGTGGCTCCCGGCGGCGGTGCGCCGTGCGGGGCCTCCCACTTGACCATCGGCTCCACCAGCGACTCCTCGATCAGCAGCACCATCAGCGGGTCGGGGGCGTCGGTGAAGAAGGCGTTGGCCACGGCGAGCGCCGTCCGCTCGTCCGCCGAGCAGTGGATGAACCCGTCGGTGAGCAGCGACGCGGCGGCGTACGGTCGGCCGGGGTCGGTCAGCCAGTCGTCCAGGGGTGCGAGATGGAGGATCATGTTCCCTTTGTACCCGTTTCCTTCCTGAGCGGTCGTCACGAGGCGGCGGGCATCACAGACCCGCCACCTTGGCGGCGGCCGCGACCTCGTACACCAGGGTGAGGGTGCGGCGGGCGCCCGGGCCGAGCGGGACGTCCCAGCGCACGATGCCCTCGGCGTCGAAGGAGTCCGGCGCCGGCGAGCACTCCTCCTTGCGCAGCCGCACCTCGACCGAGGAGACCTCGGAGACCGGCACCCGCTCGCGCACCGCGACCACCTGCTCGTCGTGCTCCTCCGGCCCGGAGAAGCGGGACAGGTGCAGCCGCACGGTCCGGGTCGTGGTCTGGCGGCCGGTCAGCGCGGCGACGGCCCGGCGCTCCTCGGTCTCGCGGACCACCCGGTAGCCGTCCGAGCTCCCGAAGGACAGCTCCGTTTCGGCCCCTGCGGCGGTGAAGCGCAGCTCGCCCCGGCCGGTGAAGCCGCTGCCGCGCACCAGCTCGACCGGGCCGGCCAGCAACGGGTGCCCGGCCGTGTTGCGGAACCGGACCACCCGGGTGACCAGCGGGGACAGCTCCGGCGCGCAGACGTACTCGCTGCTCGCCGGGCCGGTGAAGGCACCCAGCGGGACCTTGTGGGCCCGGCCGTCGGACGGCACGGTGGCGGGGGCGGGGGCGGGCAGCACCCGCACCTCGCCGCCGTCGTCCAGACCGGGGACGGCGGCGGACGGCCCGAGGGTGCTGATCGCCTCCTCGCGCAGCTCGACCTCCACCGTGCGGCGCTCCTCGTCGGTGCGCTCGCGCAGCGCCAGCACGTCCTCGGTGAGCGCGGGCGGGTCGGTGGCCAGGGCGGAACGGGCGGTGGAGAAGGTGAGCCGGGCACCGGTCCAGTCCTCGCCGGTGCGCTGCCAGACCACCGCCTCCGACTCCAGCCGCAGGCCGCCGCCGTCCAGGGTGGCGCGGTAGGAGGGGCGCCAGAGCGCGCAGGGCACCAGGTGGCTGACGGTCAGCCCGGTCGGGCCGGGCCGGGCCGCCTCGACGGTCAGCTCCAGGTGGGCGACCAGCTCGGCGGGCTCCTCCTCGGCCTCGTCCAGGGCGATCAGGGCCTGGGAGCGTTCCTGGTCCAGCCGGCGCAGCCGGGAGCGGGTCGCCCGCAGCTCCTCGCCGTAGCGCTCGCGCTCGGCGTCCACCCGGTCCAGCTCGCGCGCCCAGCGGGTGCGCTCGATCTCACCGACGCCGGCGCCCTCGCCGATCTCGCGCAGCAGGTCGGCGCTCAGCTGGGCGAGCAGGGCCAGACGGGCCTCCAGCCGGGCCCGGGTCTGGTCGGCGAGGCGGGACTCGGCCTCCAGCGCGTGCAGCCGGTGGCGCAGCGCGGAGTCCTGCGGACCGGGCGGCAGCGGGGCGCGCGGGGTCCAGGTGCGGACCAGCCGGGCCTCCAGCACCCGGGTGCCCGGGCCGGTCGTCTCGGCGCGCAGGGTGCGGTCGACGGCCAGGGCGGTGAGCGGGCCCAGCCGCAGCCGCTGCACGCCCCCGGCGAGCTCGACGGTCGTCGTGCGCTCGACCTGCGCGCGGTCCTCCAGGCAGGTGACGGCGGTGACGGGGAGGGGGGTGGTTTCTCCGGTCATCTGTCAGTTCCTCCGGTTTCCGCCGACGATGGCCTTTCCGGCCGGGATCTTGATCTGGTAGCCGCCGTCCAGCTCACTGCGGCCACCGGGCGGGAGGTCGACCCGCCAGAGCCGGGTGCTGGGCGGGCACTCCGGCGTCGGCGCGGTCGGGGCGTGCCAGTCGCCGCGCTCCTCGATCCGGATCTCGGCGTCCGAGGTGACCGGCACGCGCTCGCGGACCTCCACGGTGACGGTGCGCCCCAGCCGGTTCGCCAGCTGGACGTGCACCCGGTGGTCGAGCACGGTGCTGTTGCCCTTCAGCATGCCCGTGGCCGACTCGTGCAGCTCGGTGCGGCGCGCCACCTCGATGCTCTCGGTGACGCCGATGCCCACGCTGCGGACGCCGCCGGGGGCGAGGGTGGGCAGGGCGGCGGTGAGCAGGAACTCGTCGTCCACCGTGACCTCGACCGGACCGGCCAGGACGGCGCGGTCGGTGCGGTTGGCGAGGACCAGGGTCGCGTACACCTTCTCCTCGACGGCCGGGACGGTGACGTACTCCGGGCGGACGGACAGCGGGATCTCGTCGACGGTGACGGTGTGCCAGGTGCCGTCGGACGGGATGTCCGCCGGGGCGACGGCGTCGAAGCGGTAGTCGAAGGAACCGGCCGAGCGGCGGGGCGGGACGGCGTGGCGGGGCAGGGCGAGGTCGCGGACCCGGGCGCCGCCGGGGCCGCCGGGGAGGAACCGCTCCCGTTCCTCGCGCTCCATCCGGGCGGGGTCCGGGCGCAGGGTGCCGCGACGGCCGGCGGGGGCGTCGGGGCCGGCCAGGAGGAGGCCGGGGTAGTCCAGCAGGGCGGTGTCGGGGTGGAAGCCGGTGACCGGCGGCGGGGTGGGGTGCAGGCCCCGGCCGCGCCGCCGGGCCTCCTCCGGCGGGGCGCCGCCGGCGGCCGGGGGCAGCGCGTCGGCGGCCTGGGGGTGCGCTGCGGCGGCTTCGGGGTGCGCTGCGGCGGCCTTGGCGTAGCGCATCGGGGCGCCGCCGGGGGCCTGGGACGCCGGTGCGGCCGGTGCCGGCATGGTGCCCGGGGCGGGTGGGGGTGCGGAGAGTGCGGGCGGGGCGCCGTAGCCGGCGAAGCCGGGCGGCGGTGGCGCGGGGACCGGCCCCTGGGGTGGGGCCGGCTCGTGCGGCTGGGCCGGCTCGTGGACGCTCAGCGAGCCGCCGCCGTACGGGCCGGAGGGCGGCGGCTGGTGCGCCGCGTACGCCGGGGGTGTGGGGAACCCGGCCCCGAGGGCTGCCCCGGCCGGGCCGGAGGCGGACACCGGGAGCGGAGCTGCGTGCCGGGGGGTGGGACGGGCGGCGGCGGCCGTGTCGTAGCCGGTGAACAGGTCGGACAGGCCGGCCGGGGGCTCGCGCCAGCCGGAGGGCGGCGGGGCGGGCTGGCTGCGGCCGATCCGCAGCGAGCCGAGCGCGGGCAGGTCGGTGCGGCGGTCGAGGTCGGCGGTGGACAGGGCGAGGCGGACGCCCGTCCAGTCCTCGCCGGTGTGCTGGGCCACGGCGGCCCGCAGGACGAGCTGGGCGGTGTCGGCTCCGGTGCGGTAGGTGAGGCGGTAGGCGGGCACCCAGCGGGCGGTGGGGACGCCGTACTCCAGCTCGAGGTCCAGGTGTCCGGTGGTGGCGGCGCCGGTGGCGGTCGGGTGGGTGGTGGCGGTCGGGTGGGTGGTGGCGGTCGTCGGGTGGGCCGGGGCGGTCGGGTTGGCGGAGTCGGTCGGGCGGGCCTGGGCGGTCGGGTCGGGGTCTGCGGTGCGCACGGTGAGCAGCACGGTGGCGGCGGTCCCGACCGGCTCGGCGCGGTCGGCGGTGGACGCCCGTTCCAGCCGGTCGGCGGCCAACTCGCGCTCATGGTCAGCGAGTTCGATGTCGCGGGTGAGCTGCTCGGCGCGCTCCTGGAGCCGGGCCAGCCGTTCGTCGACGAAGTCGGCGAGCTCCAGCCAGGCCTCGGCGGGGGTGCGGCGCAGCGGCTCGTCGCGGCGGCGCTGCGGCGGGACGGCGCGCAGTGCGGCGGTCTCGTCGATCGCGGCCAGGACCAGCCGACGGCGCTCGTCGAGCGCGCTCAGGCGCTCCATCGCCTCCTCCAACTCCCGGCGCAACACCGGGAGTTCCTCCGGCTCGCGGAGCTGGGCGGCCAGTTCGAGGCGGGCCTCGGTGACCACCGCGCCGGCCGGGCCGGCGAGCACCCGGGCGCGCAGCGACGTGCCGTCCAGCGAGTCGGGCAGGCCGGTCAGCCGCAGCCGTCCGTCGGGCGGGACGGGCACGGTGGCTCGACGGTGGCACACCGCGCCCTCGGCGTACACGACGACGGACTCCAGCACCGACGGGTGGGCCGGTACGGCCGGCGGTTCCGACGACCCGGTGTGACTGCTCTGCTGATCGTCCATGCGCAACCCCTTCGTTCGCGTCCGGTGCGGCGCGTACCGCCTCGCGCCGTCTTGCCGCGTCGGCCCCCGGCGGCCAGTCTGCCCCGGGTCGGGGCGGGCGTGGTCGGATTTCCCGGGGCGCGGCGTGTGCACTCTCTGGGACGGGGGCGGTGGCGCGGCGGTTGCCGGTGGGCCGGGGTGGGCCGGGGGCTGGTGGTGGTCGGGGGGCGTCGTCGTCGGGGGCCGTCGTCGTCGGGGGCGCCCTCGTCGGGGGGCGTCGCCGGGGGCGCCGTCGTCGGGGGAGGGGCCCTCGGCCGGGCCCGGCGGGTGGGAGGATGGGCGCGGGTGCTCCCGGCCGGGCCCGGCACCCGGCGAGAATCGTCAGACGATCGTCGAAACCGCCCAGTCGAGAACCGTGATCGAGGAGAGCCACCCGCCATGCGCACTGCCGTCGTCGTCGGCACCGGACTGATCGGCACCTCCGCCGCCCTGGCCCTGTCCGCGCGCGGGCTGACCGTCCACCTGGAGGACGCCGACCCGGACGCCGCCCGCACCGCCGAGTCGCTCGGCGCGGGCACCATCGAACCGCCCGAGGGCCCGGTGGACCTGGCGATCATCGCCGTGCCGCCCGCACTGGTCGGCAAGGTGCTCGCGGACTGCCAGCGCCGGAACCTGGCGCACTGGTACACCGACGTGGCCAGCGTGAAGGCCGGCCCGGGCAGTGAGATCGCGGCGCTCGGCTGCGACACCGTCCACTACATCGGCAGCCACCCGATGGCTGGCCGGGAACGCTCCGGCCCGCTGGCCGCCCGTGCCGACCTGTTCGAGGGCCGCCCCTGGGTGCTCACCCCGACCGCCGACACCGACACCGACACGCTCAACGCCGCGCTGGAGCTGGTGGCGCTCTGCGGCGCGATGCCGATCGTGATGGACGCGGCCCAGCACGACCGGGCCGTCGCCCTGGTCTCGCACGCCCCGCAGCTGGTCTCCTCGCTGGTCGCGGCCCGGCTCGAGCACGCCGACGAGACGGCCATAAGGCTCTCCGGCCAGGGCGTGCGCGACGTGACCCGGATCGCCGCCTCCAACCCCGCGATGTGGGTCGACATCCTCTCCGCCAACGCGGGCGCGGTCGCCGACGTCCTGGCGGAGGTCGCCAACGACCTCGGGGAGACCGTCACCGCGCTGCGCGCGCTCGCGGCGGCCGAGGAGGGCGAGCGCCGGGCCGGTGCCGAGGGCATCGAGGCGGTCATGCGGCGTGGCAACACCGGGCAGGCGCGCATCCCCGGCAAGCACGGTGCGCCGCCCACCCGGTACGAGACCGTCTCGGTGGTCCTCGGGGACCAGCCGGGGGAGCTCGGCCGGCTGTTCGGGGAGGTCGGCGAGGCCGGGGTCAACATCGAGGACGTCGCCATCGAGCACTCGGACGGGAAGCAGGTCGGCTTCGTGCAGCTGTCGGTGGCACCGGCGGCGGTCAAGCGGCTCACGGCGGCGCTGCGCTCGGGCGGGTGGAGCGTCCGGGACTGACGGGTGCCGGAGTAGCGGGTTCGGGGCGGTGGGTTCCGGGGTGACGGGGCTGCGATGGGGGCCGGGGGCCGGGTGCCGGGTGCCGGGAGTCGGGTACCGGGAGTCGGGGGCTCGGGGGCTCGGGGGCTCGGGGCTCGGCAGGCGGTCCGGAGTCCGCCGGGCCGCCGAGCTTCGTCCCGGAGCGCACGGGAGCGTGGCCACTGCGGCGGGCAGTCCGGCGGGCAGTCCGGCGGGCACTGATCGGGCGGGCCAGTGGGCCTGAGCGAGCGGCCCGGCGGGCGCTGGGCGGGCGGCGGAACGGGGGCGGGCGGGGTCCGGGCGGCGGTCCATTAACCTTGAGGGAGACGAACTCCCCCCGGCCGTCCGCCCGCGCAGGCGTCGGCTTCCATGCTCAGAGAGAGGTTCGCCCCCGTGGACACTGCCGACCGAGCGCACGCCCCGGTCGTCGTCGCCATCGACGGACCCTCCGGCTCCGGCAAGTCGACCGTCTCGCGGGCGGTCGCCGCCCGGCTGGGCCTGAGCTTCCTGGACACCGGTGCCATGTACCGGGCGATGACCTGGTGGATGCTGGCCAACGACATCGACGTCGACGACGCCGAGGCGGTCGCCGTCGCGTGCGGCAAGCCGGTGATCGTGTCGGGCACGGACGCCGACGGTCCCACCATCACGGTGGACGGCCAGGACGTCTCGGGTCCGATCCGCGGTCCCGAGGTGACGGCCGGTGTCAGCGCCGTGGCCGCGGTGCCGGCGGTGCGGGCCCGGCTGGTGGAGCTGCAGCGCGGCTGCGCCGAGGTCGCCGAGCGCGGCATCGTCGCCGAGGGCCGGGACATGGGAACCGTGGTGTTCCCGGCGGCCACCGTCAAGGTCTTCCTGACCGCCTCCGAGCAGGCCCGGGCCGAACGGCGGGCGGCCGAGCTGCGCGCCAAGGGCGTCGACGAGGCGACCATCACCGCGATGGCCGCCGACCTCGCCCGGCGCGACGCCGCCGACTCCTCGCGCGAGACGGCGCCGCTGGCCCAGGCCGCCGACGCGGTGCTGGTGGACACCAGCAGTCTCACGCTGGAGCAGGTGATCGACCGGATCGCCGCCCTGGTGGAGCAGCGGGCCGGGCTGTCGGCGGTCTGATGCGGGGAATCTGACCGCTGGGAGTCGGGCCGCCGAGGGGTCCGACCCCGAGAAGTCCGACCGGTGAGAGGTCCGGAACTGCCGGGGTCCGACTGCCGGGGTCCGACTGCCGGGGTCCGACCGACGCCGGTCGGGCCGCCGTTGGTCGAGTCGTCCGGCCGCCGGCCGGGTCATCCGGCCACTGAACGATCCGCGGGCCGCCGAGGCGCCGCGGAGGAAACCATCGCGCTGCCCCGAGCGGGGCAGGTACGCACGGCGCGCCCCTGGGAAGGGCCGGGCCGGGAAACGGAACAGACGAACATGACCGCAGAGCACTCCGCCACCGGGCACGGTGAGCTGGACGCCGCCGACTACGCCGAGTTCATGGCCCTCGCCGCCGAGGAGGGCTTCGACGTCGACGGCTTCGACGACGTCGACGGCGCCGAACACGTCCGGCTGCCGGTGCTGGCCGTCGTCGGCCGGCCCAACGTCGGCAAGTCGACCCTGGTGAACCGCATCATCGGCCGCCGCGAGGCCGTCGTCGAGGACAAGCCGGGCGTCACCCGCGACCGGGTCACCTACGAGGCCAGCTGGAACGGCCGCCGCTTCAAGGTCGTCGACACCGGCGGCTGGGAGATCGACGTCCTCGGCATCGACGCCATGGTGGCCGCCCAGGCCGAGCTGGGCATCGAGCAGGCCGACGCGGTGCTGTTCGTCGTGGACGCCACGGTCGGCGCCACCGACACCGACGAGGCCCTGATCAAGATCATCCGCCGGGCGGGCAAGCCGACCGTCCTGTGCGCCAACAAGGTCGACGGCCCGTCCACCGAGGCCGAGGCCGCCTACCTGTGGTCGCTGGGCCTGGGCGAGCCGTACCCCGTCTCCGCCCTCCACGGCCGCGGCTCCGGCGACCTGCTGGACGCCGTCATGGCCGCTCTGCCCGAGGCCCCGCCGCAGACCTTCGGCGACGCCGCCCCCGGCGGTCCGCGCCGGGTCGCGCTGATCGGCCGGCCCAACGTCGGCAAGTCCAGCCTGCTCAACAAGGTCGCCGGCGAGGAGCGCGTCGTCGTCAACGAGCTGGCCGGCACCACCCGTGACCCGGTCGACGAGCTGATCGAACTCGGCGGCAAGACCTGGAAGTTCGTGGACACCGCCGGTATCCGCCGCCGGGTCCACCTGACCGCCGGCGCCGACTTCTACGCCTCGCTGCGCACCTCCTCCGCGCTGGAGAAGGCGGAGGTCGCGGTCGTCCTGATCGACGCCAGCGAGACCCTCGCCGAGCAGGACACCCGGATCATCTCGATGGCCGTCGAGGCCGGGCGCGCCGTCGTCATCGCCTACAACAAGTGGGACCAGCTGGACGAGGAGCGCCGCTACTACCTGGAGCGCGAGATCGAGCGCGACCTCGTCCAGGTGCAGTGGGCCCCGCGCGTCAACGTGTCGGCCAAGACCGGCCGGCACATGGAGAAGCTCGTCCCGGCGATCGAGACCGCGCTGGAGGGCTGGGAGACCCGCATCCCGACCGCGCGGCTGAACGCCTTCCTCGGCGAGCTGGTGGCCGCCCACCCGCACCCGATCCGGGGCGGCAAGCAGCCGCGCATCCTCTTCGGCACCCAGGCGGGCATCCGTCCGCCGCGCTTCGTGCTGTTCGCCTCGGGCTTCCTGGAGGCGGGCTACCGGCGCTTCATCGAGCGCCGGCTGCGCGAGGAGTTCGGCTTCGTGGGGACGCCGATCTCGATCTCGGTGCGGGTGCGGGAGAAGCGCAAGAAGAAGTAGGGCGTCGTCGACCTGCCGCCGGCGCACGGTCGTCGTGGAGGTCGTGAAACGGAAGGGCTCCGTCACTGCGGTGACGGAGCCCTTCCGGCTTTGTGCGGGTGGCGGGACCTCGGGGAGTCGCGGCCCGGGCTTCGGGGGTTCGGGTTTCGGGGATTCGGGGGTTCGGGTTTTTCGGGCTTTCGGTGGGGCCGCCGCACGCCGGGTGCTGGGTGCCGGCCGCCGGCTGCTGGGGCCGCACGCGGGCCGTCAGGTGCTCCGGGCTCGGGCGCGGCGCGTCCTCAGTGGTGGTCGCCGACGCGGCCCGGGGGGAGCGAGAGCATCTGGCGGTGGCGGCCGACGGTGGGAGGGGCGGCGGCGAGGCCGGTGGCCGTACCGAGCGTGGGTGACGGAACCGGGGGCGGCGCGGGCCCACCGTTCGGGGCGTGGCCGAGGTAGCCGGCCGCGACCCAGCCCTGGCCGTTGGGGAAGTGGGCGCCGGGCGGCGTCCCCTGGGCCGGGTGGCCGGGGCCGTCGCCGGTCGTGGTGGACGGCTCCGGGTGGTGGTGCTGCTGCTGGGCCGGCATGAACTGGGGGAGCCCGGGCGCCTGGCCCGCGTAGGTGTGGAAGGACTGCTGCTGGGGCGGGTAGGAGCGCTGCTCGCCGCGCGGTGGGTAGCCGTCGCGGACCGCGAACCCGGTGAACGCCAGGTCCTCCTCGCCGGAGCGGTCGCCCGGGAGGGCCCGGAACAGTCGTCGGTACTCGGAGTACAGCTCGTCGTAGATCGGGGTCGTCGAGTGGGGGTGCTCCGCGTCGTACGAGGGGCGCATGCCCGGGATCGAGCGGGGAGCGGTGGCGGACCGGCCAGCGGGCGCGGAGACGTCGTAGCTGTACACGTAGGGGCCAACGAGTGAGAGGCGGCGGGGATGCGGGGGTGTTCGGGGTACGGGCGGGGGTCCTCCCGGTGGTGGGGAGGCCGGTGGGGCGGAGCCGGTGGGGCTGGGCACCGGTGGGGCTGGGCAAGGGCGGGGGCGCCGGCGGGGGCGCCGGCGGAGGTGCGGCGGGCGGAGGTGTGGGTGTGCGGCGGGCGGCAGATAGGAAGATCACACGTCTGAAAACCAGTCACCCCAACAGAGATATCGGATT
>NZ_JBEPAK010000059.1:0-31301 GCF_040298565.1 Kitasatospora sp. NPDC001539
CGCGCGACCTCCTCGTAGCCCTGCCCGAAGAACAGGCACATCGCCAGCACGAAGTACACGACCACCCGAGCCGGCAGCAGCCGACTCCTCTTCTCGCCGCGCCCGGTCTCCGCGATCACCTCATCGACCAGACCCGGCGGAAACACCTGGGTCAGCACCCCGATCGCTATCCGGTCCGACAACCGCTCACCCGCAGGCGACTTGACCTGCCCCACCCTTGCCACACCACAACCAACGAGCCACAGACACCAAAGTCACCGGCATTGGGCCAAGGCCCGGTCCTGGTCGCGCCGGCTGCCGGGCGAGAGCGAAGCGCGGGAGGTCGCCGCGCGCATAGCGCGGGACGTCCGGACGCTCGAGCGCGAGCTCGAGCCACTGCGCCGCCGGCCGCCGGAGGGGCCGGACCGGCGCGGTCCTGTTGCGTAGCCCCGGTGGGCCCGGCAGCGGCGCACCGCTGCCGGGTCGCACGCTGCCGGGCTGCACGCTGCCGGGCGCCGACGCCGTGTCGGGCTCCGGGGCGCGTCGCGCCGCCGGACTACCGGGTGAGGAGCCAGGACAGACTGCCGGTCAGCTCCGGTCGCAGCGCGGGGTCCGCCACCGCCGGGGTGGGGTCGGTGGCGACGGCGCTGACCAGGTGGGGCCGGGACCTCGGGCCGGTCAGGTGCAGGGCGCCGAGGTCGAGCGCCGTACGGCCGCGCAGCTGCGGCTGCTCGCGCCCGTCCAGGTACCAGTGCAGCAGCGTGCCGGGCACGGGCAGGTCGACGGTGAGGCGGTCGGCGGGGGTGAGCCAGGTGCCGGCGGGGGTCGGGCTGGTCAGCGGGGTGGCGTGGCGGTAGAAGCCGGCGATCATCGCTTCCCGTCCCGGCAGGTTGAACTCGCGCCCGAGCGAGCGCATGATCGAGTTCTCGGTCGGCCGGTAGAGCCCGGTCGGGTAGTAGCCGCCGCCCTCGTAGGTCCCGACCGTCCCGCCGTCCGGTGAGGCCTTCCCGAGCCAGCGGGACCACTTGACGCCCTGGTCGCGCATCCGGTCGGCGGTCAGCGTGCTGATGTTGGCCTCGGCCGGTTCCTCGCCCTGGTACGCCCCCTGGCCGTCGTAGGCGTACTCGTCGGCCAGCTTGCCCAGCGAGTGCCCGGTCTCGTGCACCGCGATCTGCCCGGACCTGGCGTTGCCGCCGGCCACGGTGGCGATCCCCTCGTAGCCCAGTGCGGACTTGACGTCGTTGTAGCCGGCGCCGCCGTACTTGGTGCTGTTGGCCACCACGATCACCAGGTCCGCCTGCGGGGCCTTCGCGGCGTAGCGCTCGACCGCCTTCTCGTCCACGCAGAGCAGCCGCTCCACGCCGTCGCACCAGAAGTACGAGCCCAGCGCGGTGTGCCGGACGGTCGCCCGGTCCGGGTCGCCGGAGACACCGGACTCGGGCGAAACGGCGGACACGGCCCAGACGTTGAACAGGCCTCGGTAGGTCGCGTACGGCTCGACGGCGGTGATCTCGCGCCACTTCTCGGCGGCGTCGGAGCGGAACTTCTCCTGCTCCTGGGCCGCGTACCCGTCACCGATCACCACCACGTCCAGCTTGGAGGCGGTGTCGCCGTTGCGGACCAGTGGGGTGACGTCACCGTCGCCGCCCGGCGCGGTCAGTCCGGGGGCGGGGGCGGCGAGGTAGGGGGAGACGGTGGGCGCGGTGGTGCGGGAGATGCCGCCGTCCTCGGCGAAGACCTCCACCTGCGCCCGGGGCTGGGCCGCGCCGGGCGCGCTCCAGGCGGGGGCGGCGCCGAGAAGAGCTGCGGCGAGGGTGGTGGTGAGCAGGACGGCTGCCGTCCTGGTGGCGGCCTTGGTCCTCAGGTGCACGGGTGCCCTCCCGGTGGTGGTCGTGTCGGGGGAGACCCTTCCCTTGTTCTAGACCTGACAACCACCTCGATGGACGGTCCAGGCCCCCGTCCCCGCCTCCGGCCGCGGGCCGGCAGGAGTGCTGAATGCACTGCGCCCGCTGCGCCCCCGGCGGGGGCGGTGGTCAGGACGCCTCGTGCGTGGTCAGAACATCTCGTACGTCATGTACGTGAGGTAGGCCGCGAACAGCCAGCACGCGACGCCGACGGCCAGGGTGACGATCAGCGGCCACTGGACGGTGATCAGGAAGACGGAGCCGACGGCCGTGGCGATCCAGACCCCGACGGAGTACATCAGGCTCAGCGCCATCGTGAACTCGAAATCCCCGAACAGGCTGGCGACCACCATGACCAGCCCGACGCCGATCAGCGCGCTGAACTCGATGATCTCCAGGTACGGCGTGTTCGGGGGCTGGGAGCGATGCCCGTGGTAGCTCAGTTCGAACACCCTGCCCCGGAGGATCTTCAGCTCCACGACGGTGCCGGGCGCGACGTCGTCGTAGAACGCCTCGCCGACGGAGTAGCGGGCGCTGGGCGCGTTCTCGCGGGCCACGGTCAGCACGTAACTGGTCGAGTCGGAGTCCGATTCCTCCGACTTCTCCGTCACCCGGCCGCTCTCCGACGTCGCGCAGTCGTCGCCCGGTGCGGCCGCCGCGGTGCAGGCCGGGGTGGCCCGGTACGCGCGTATCTCCTCGAAGGTGTCGGTGAACCGCACGAAGCCGAGGACCGTGAGGGCGAGGCCGACGAAGCCGACGGCGAAGGGTGCGGCCGCCCACAGGGCGTCGCCCAGGCGGAGCCGGCGCCGCGGCGCCGCGGCCCGCTGCTCGGGGCCCGGCTCCGGGGGTGGCGCGTCCTGGACGGGAACGGAGTCCTCAGGCACCGTCACCGTCCGGCGTCCGTGCCGTGCGCGCGTCCATCGCCATCCCCCCGCTGACTCTCCAGGACTTCCCCGTTCGCGCCCGGCTCCGGACCGGCTACGGGCGGGGCGCAAGCCGGATCATGCCAGGAAAACCCGGAGCGCGGGAGGAATTACCCAGGGGGGGACTTGGTCGTGACGGGTGGTCATGCCCGATGCGTCAGGAGGTGGCGACCCGCCAGGCCGCCTCGATCATCCGGAAGATCTCGTCCACCGCGGCCTCGGGCTCCGGCGCCTCACGGGCCAGCGAGTAGGCGTCGATCACGAACCTCGCGATCGCCCGCCCGGCCGTCGGGGTGAGCGGTAGCCCGGGGTCGGCGGCGATCGCCGCCGCCAGCGACTCCGCGTGGCGCAGCCTCATCGACTCCTCGTACTCCCGCAGGGCGGGCGATCCGTCGATCATGCGCCAGACCGGTGCGGCGCTCTCCGCCGTGCAGTGCCGCACCAGCGCCAGGATCTCGCGGCGCAGCGCGGGAACGAGCGGATCGCGCGGTGCCCGGCCGGTGACCGCCTCCGTGAGGCGCTGCTCGAAGTTCTCGTCCCGCTCGAACACCAGGGCCTCTTTGGAGGGGAAGTGGGAGAAGAGCGTGGTGACGGCGACGTCGGCCTCCGCGGCCACCTCCCGGATGCCCACCGCGTCGTACCCGCGCTCGAGGAAGAGCCGCAACGCGGTGTCGGCGATCTTCTGGCGGGTCGCGGCCTTCTTGCGTTCGCGGCGTCCGGGCGGCGTGGTCATGGCGAAGACACTATCAGATGCGAATTCATAACTGGTTCAAAACACTAACGGTTAGTGTTACGGTCGGGTCATGAAGAGGATGAGCTTCGCCGAGTACGGCGGCCCCGATGTCCTGCACCTCGCCGATGTCGAGGAGCCCCACGCGGGCCCCGGCCGCATACGCATCGCCGTGCGGGCGGCAGGCGTGAACCCCGTTGACTGGAGGATCCGCGAAGGCCAGTTCAGCGGAACCCATCCGATCGAACTGCCCGCAGGCGTCGGACAGGACGCCGCCGGCGTGGTCGACGAGGTCGGTGAAGGGGTGCACGGGATCGAGATCGGTGACCACGTGTTCGGCGAAGGCTCGGCCACCTACGCCGAGTTCGCCGTCCTGTCGGCGTGGGCGCGCATGCCCCCGGGCCTGACGTTCGAGGAGGCGGCCGGATACCCGTCCGTCATGGAGACCGCGCTGCGCATCATCCGGCAGGTGGGTGTGGAGCCCGGGCAGACCTTGCTGGTGAGCGGCGCGTCCGGGGGAGTGGGCTCGGCGGTGCTGCAGATCGCCCGCGACCGCGGCATCGCGGTGATCGGCACCGCCGGCCCCGCGAACCAGGACTACCTCCGGAGCCTCGGCGCCCTGGCCACCCCGTACGGCGAGGGCTGGGTCGCCCGGGTGCGGCGGCTCGGTCCGGTCGACGCGGCTCTCGACCTGGCCGGCTCCGGTGTGATCCGGGAACTCGTCGAGCTGACCGGGGACCCGCAGAAGGTGGTCTCCATCGCCGACCTCGGGGCGCCGGACTTCGGCGTCCGCTTCTCCGGCGTCGCCGGGAGCATGGCGGAGGCCCTCGCGCAGACCGTCGACCTCATCTCGCGGGGCCGGCTCCACATCCCGGTCGAGAAGTCGTACCCCCTCGCCGAAGCGGCGGCCGCGCACATCGACAGCCGTGCCGGTCACACCCGCGGACGGCGAGTCGTGGTCATCTGACGCGCGGGGGGCGTGGGGCCGCCGTCGCCCAGCTCGGTCGGCTGAAGCGGACACACGCCGTTCGCGCGCACTGCCCAGGGCGGGGCCGAAGGCCGCCCGGGACGGCGGAAGCCGCTGCTGCCGGGCTGGCAGCAGCGGCTTCGCAGGCCGAACACGTCCGTAAGAACTCCGCCGCCCCGGTTTCGGTCGCCCGGAGGCCGAGTCGCCGCAAGGAGCGCCGGTGCCAGGGCTGCTGGAGGTTACCGGGGCCGTCGGGGGTTACTTGAGGGCGGTGAGGGCGGCTTCGTAGTTCGGCTCGTCGGCGATCTCGGGGACGAGTTCGGTGTGGAGGACGGTGTCGTTCTCGTCGAGGACGATGACGGCGCGGGCGGTGAGGCCGGCGAGGGGGCCGCTGTTGATGGCGACGCCGTAGGTGTCGTGGAAGTCGCGGGCGCGCAGGGTGGAGAGGGTCTTGACGTTGTCGATGCCCTCGGCGCCGCAGAAGCGGGCCTGGGCGAAGGGCAGGTCGGCGGAGATGCACAGCACGACGGTGTTCTCCAGGGCGGCGGCCTGGGTGTTGAAGGTGCGCACGGAGGTGGCGCAGGTGGGGGTGTCGATGCTGGGGAAGATGTTGAGGACCTTGCGCTGTCCGGCGAAGTCCTTGAGGGAGGCGTCGGCGAGGCCCGCGCCGACCAGGGTGAACGCGGGGGCCTGGGTGCCGGTGGCGGGCAGCGCGCCGCCGACCTCGACCGGGTTGCCCTTCAGGGTGACCTGAGCCATGGAAAAGCCTCCTACCAGCGGGGTGCGGGTGACAACGCCGTTGATCCTACTGCCCGCCCGCACCGGTGCACCGGGCGTGACCGAGGAGCGGACACCCTCCGTGGGGTAGGCGTACCGACCGAGGAGCGGACACCCTCGCGGGTCGGCGCACCGACCCGGGAATCCCGAGGCGCGACCGGCTCAGCCCTCGCCGCCCCCGCGTTCCTCCTCCGGCCAGGTGCGGGTGTCGCGCGGCGGCACGTAGGGCTCCTCGCCCGGCGGCATACCGCCCTCGATCGCCCGCTCGCGGGCGAGCTCCGCATCGAACTCCAACCCCAGCAGGATGGCGAGGTTGCTCAGCCACAGCCACACCAGGAACACGATCACCCCGGCGAGCGTGCCGTACGTCCTGTTGTACGAGCCGAAGTTCGCCACGTACGCCGCGAAACCGCCGGACAGCACCAGCCACAGCAGCACGGCCAGCACACTGCCCGGTGAGATCCAGTGGAAGCCCCGCCCGCGGACGTTCGGCGCCGCCCAGTAGAGCAGCGCGATCATGAACGACACCAGCACCACGAGCACCGGCCACTTGGCGATCGACCAGACCGTCACCGCCGTGTGGCCGACCCCGAGCAGGTCACCGGCCCGCTCCGCCAAGGGGCCCGTGAACACCACGATCACGGCACTGGCCGTCAGCAGCACCATCATCAGCAGCGTCAACCCGACCCGCAGCGGCAGGGTCTTCCACACCGGACGGCCCTCACGGATGTCGTAGACGGCGTTCCCCGCCCGGATGAACGCCGCGATGTACCCGGACGCCGACCACAGCGCACCCGCCACGCCCACCACGGCCAGCACCCCGCCCGTGCTCCGGCTGCCCTGCAACTGGGTGATCGCGGTGTGGAGGATGTCGCGTGCCGACCCGGGCGCGAGCTTCTGCAGGTTGTCCAGCACCGCGTCAGTGGCCGAAGTGCCGACCAGCCCGAGCACCGACACCAGCACCAGCAGCGCCGGGAACACCGCCAGCACCCCGTAGTACGTCAGCGCGGCGGCCCGGTCCGGCAACTCGTCATCGAGGAACTCCCGCCCGGTGCGCCTCAGCACCCCGAACCAGCCGCGCGCCGGTACCTGCGTCGGCTCGTCCGGCCCCTCCTCCGCCGCCTCCTCGGGGCCGCGGGCGACCCCGTCCTCGTGCTTGCCGTGTCTGCTGCCGAACAGTCCCATGCGCAGCGTGTTCCCTCCGGCCGCCGGTCAAACGTGTTGAACGCCGCCCTGGCGGCCCTGAACGGGAATGATGCGACCCTGCCGGGCCGTGGTCGATCACTCGCCGTCGCCGTCGCCGTCGCCGTCGCCGTCGCCGTTGCCGTCGCCGTCGCGGCCGTCAGCCGCGGCCCTGCGTGCCCGGCCCGGCCTCCCGGATGGTGTCGGCGACTGGCGTTAGCGTGCTCGGATGAGCACCCGCACGACCGTCCCCACCTGGCGAATCACCGAGACCGCCGGCCTGGAGACCGCCTGGATCGACCTCGGCCCCAGCACCCTGAGCGCCCGCGGACGCGTCGCCGCTGCGCTGCCGACGCCGTACTGGCTCACCTACGAACTCGAGACCGGCGAGGACTTCACCACCCGCCGCCTCCACGTCACCGCCCACACCCCCGAGACCGTCCGCACCCTCGACCTGCGCCGCGACACCACCGGCCGCTGGACCGTCGACGGCACCGAGCGCCGCGACCTCGCCGGCTCCCTCGACTGCGATCTCGGGCTGTCCCCGCTCACCAACACCCCGCCCGTCCTGCGCCACGGCCTCCACCGCAGCCCGGGCGAACACCACTTCCTGATGGCCTGGGTCCGCGTCCCCGACCTGACGGTCCACCCCAGCCGCCAGACGTACACCCACCTCCGCACCGTCCCCGACGGCACCGCCACCGTCCGCTTCACCTCCGGCGACTACCGCGCGGACCTGACCGTCGACGCCGACGGCCTCATCCGCGACTACCCGGAGCTGGCCCAGCGCCTGCCCTGACGGCGCCCCTGGCGCAGCGCGCCACTGACCCGCTGGTGAGGCCGTGGCCGCGAGGATCAGGACCCTTCGACGACTCGAAAGCGTTGGGCGATCACGAGGGCGTCTCCGTCGACGGTCGGCGTGTGTCCGAGGAACTCCGCCACGCCTGCGCTCCGGAAGAAGTCCTCGTGGGCGGAGCGCCACTGCGCCGCGTCCGCGTAGCCGCGCCCCTCGGCTCGTGCGAAGCCGTCGTCGATCTCGTTCATCGGGACGACTCGTACCTCGGTCAGCTCGATCATGACGGCACTGCGACCCTGCGAGTCCAGCACCGAATACCGCCGGCCCGCCTGCGGCAGGGCTTCACCGGCATGCCGGTAGATCTCCAGCAGGCCGGTGAGCGCGGTCTTCGTACCGTCCTTGATCGCCGTGACCCCGCGATCGCGCTCCGGCCCGGGAAAGGCGAGCTCGAGGGGGCGGGGGTCCTCGCGGTGCGTGTCTGCCATCGGGCGAGCGTACGAAGCGGGCCCCGCTCCCATCAAGCCCTGGTGCGGCCTCGGCCTGGCTGTACGTCAGCTCGCTCGCCGGGGCGTCGGCGCTCCACGTGCGCGGGACCGGGTTCAGGCGCGGCGGCGTCGGCGGCTGATGTGGTGACCGTCCGTCGTCGGGGCCGTGGGGGGCGTGGGCTCGTTGGGCCGCCTCCCACCTCCCGACGGGCCGGAACGGCCGAGGACGATTCCGGCGGCTGCTACCGAAAGTGACCGAATTGAGGTCCGCCCGGGCCGGGAATAGCCTGGAATCGCCGAGAGTTGACGGGCGCCGGTGGCCCCGGCCCCTCGACCGGCACTGCGTCCATGCGCTGGGGGCGCCCGATGATCGACCACCCGGCACGGGCCCTGGCCGTCTGCACTCCAGGGCACGGCAGGCTCCACCTCTTCGTGGGGGCGGACGACGGCAGCGTGCGGTACCGGACGTTGGACGGTAGTTGGACCGCCTGGCGGGCGCTGAACCGCCCCTGGCCGTCGCCCGGGGCTCCCGACTTCAACTGGCTGAGTGCGACGGCGCTCGAGGGCGGCCCGGTCGAGGCCTTCGCCCTCGATGCCGACGGCGAACTGTGGCGCCTGCGCCTGGACACCGAGGAGCGGCCGCACTGGACGTCACTGGGCGCCCTCGCCGCGGACGGTGCGGCGACCGGTTTCGCGGCCGTGCCGCGTCGGCCCGGTGAGTTCCACTTCGTCCTGGAGAAGGCCCCGCGGGGCTGGGAGTTCGTGCACTGGCACCCGCGCGAGGGTCCGACGGTGCTCCACGCGGGCGAGCGGGCACCCGGGCTCACGGCGACGGTGGCCGTCCCGCCCGGCCGGGTCGACCTCCTCGTCGCCGACACCCTCGAACGGCGCCTGCGCCGTGGCCGGTTCGAGGGCGACGGCCCGCTGGAGCACGAGCCACCCGGGTGGGAGGAGCTCGGAGCCCTGCCCGAGGGGGACGAACAGTCCTTCACCTGTCTCACCGCGACGGAGCGTGACGTCTTCCTGGGCGGCGACCACGGTCTGTGGCACTCCGCCCTGGCGCCTCGGCTGGGCTGGGAGCACCTCGGCGGCGACCTCACCACCCACGGCGCGGCGGGCCCCGGGCTGGCCGCCGTGTCCTCCGGTGGTGGCCGGATCGATGTGTTCGCCGTCTGGGCCGATGCCGCGCTGATGCACCGGCGGTTCGACGCCCGCTGGCAGGAGTGGCAGCTCCTCGACCTGTCGAACGCAGCCGCGCCCAGCTACCCCGTCCTGCGCCCGGACGACCTGGTCACCCTGACCGTCCGCAGCCAGGGCCTGCAGGAGCGCACCGGCCCGGACGGCACGGTGCAGTTGGTGGCCGGTCCGGGCGGCGGCCGCCTGCTGGTGGAGCTGCCCCCGCAGCACCTGGCCGAGACCGTGGTGGAATCCGGGCAACCGCCCCAGGGCTTCCTCGCCGGCCCGTCCACCCTGTGCTTCGCCGTCGGCCCCGACCCGGTCACCCTCACCGTGCCCGGCCTGCTCGACGCGATGAACCGGCTGCCGCTGGTCACCACCGCCTCCACCGCCGCCGACCCCGTGACCAGGCTCGAACTCCCCTGGAACCTGCTGCTCGCCGTACAACCGGACGCCAGGTGCACCCACCGGACCCTGCCGGCCGCCGGCTCGGCCGGCGGCACCGAGCTGTGGCACAGCCACGTCGCCGGCCCCGACGGTCACCTGAGCGCGCGCCCCGTGCAGTCCCTGGCCGACGGAGCCGACCACGGCACTCCGCTGGACACCTGGTACCGGACGATCGTCACGACCGCCGCCCAGAACCCCGGTCATCCGCTCGCGCTGGACCGGCTGGTCCTGAGCGCCTACGGCGCCCGCTTCACCGCCGCCGCCCACTGGCCCGGGCTGGAGTGGGCCCAGGACGCCGCGCTCGGCCGGGACTTCCACGTCAAGGTGTCCGTCCCCGGTGCGCTGTTCCCGTTCGGCCACCGGGCCGCCTACGTCGAGGTGTCCGACCGCCGGTTCGACGGCACCGACCCCGCCGTGGCCGCCCTGCACCGGAGGGCCTTCCTGATCGTCACCGAGCCCGTCCGCGACGACTACGGCATCGGGGCGGGCGGCCCGCACGAGCGCAGGTTCCCGTTCCAGCGCGTGGCGATCGACCCCGGTCAGACCGGCGACCTGGACGACGCCTCCTGGATCCCGCTGGGCTCCTCGGCCGGCCCGCCGCGGTGCTTCTGGCCGACCCGCGGCCGGGTACCCGTCGTCTTCACCCTCCAGGCGACGGCCGGGCAGCAGGACGTGGAACTGAACCTGCCGCTGCTGTTCGTCGAGGACGCCGCGACCGGCGCCGCCTACGGCGCGACGCTCGACGGGATCTACGCGAACGGTCCCGACACCGGGGACTTCGCGAACCCCGGCCGGCCGCTCACGGACATCGGTACCCGCCTCCCGCTCGCCATGGAGTCCGCGACCCGGGCAGCGGCGGGCGCGGTGCAGGAAGTGCAGTCGATGACCTTCGGCGGGGTTGCGGCCGGGCTGTCCCGCACCGGGGTCGCCTTCTACCCGCAGGTGACCCAGCTGGCCGTCGGCCTGCCGGCGGTCCGCCAGCTGCTCGGCCCGCTGCCCGCGCTCCCCAGCACGATCTCGCAGGCGCTCGCCGCCACTCCGTTGGGCAGCCCGACACCGGACGCACTGCTCGACCTCGTCACCCCGCAGGCGCTCGACTTCGGGGCCGCCGGGGCGCGCGTCGGATCGCTGGCCGCCCCGAACATGACCGTGACGCAGATCTCGCGAACGCTCGGCCCGACCGTCGCCGACCTCCTCCAGACGGATCCCGCGAAGCTGTTCGCCCCGGACGCCACCCTGTTCGGCGTCGTCCCGCTGAGCAGCCTCATCGATGTCGTCACGGACCCGCCGAAGCTCCTGTGGATCGGAGAGGGCACGCCCACCGTGTCGGCGGAGCTGACCTGGACGCAGGCACTGAGGAAGGACGTCGGGCCGTTCCGCCCCGGTGCCACGTGCGCGCTGAACCTCGACGCCCGGGCCCAACTGGCGGACGGGAAGCCCGAGATGCACGCCACCGGAGCGATCGGCGACTTCACGCTGGTCGTCCCCGGCGAGGACTTCCCGGCGTACGTCGTCCTCACCTTCACGTCCGTGCGCTTCACCGCCGACCCCGGCAAGCGGCTGGACCTGGACGTCCAGCTGTCGGGCGCCACGCTCAAGGGGGACCTGGGGTTCCTCGCCACGCTCGAGAAATACCTCCCGACCGTGGGCAACGGCGGTCCGCGCATCGACACCTCCGCCACCGCCGTCACCGCCTCGTACACCATCGTCGTCCCCAGCGCGGAACTGCTGGTGTTCAGCCTGCAGAACCTCACCATCCAGATCGGCGTCACGCTGTCGCTGACCGGCCAGCCCGTCGTCATGGACTTCGCCTTCGGCACCCGGGAGAAGCCGTTCCTCGTCACGGTGTCCGGCTTCGGCGGCGGCGGGTACCTCGAACTCGGCCTCGGCGCCGGTGGTCCGCACAGCGGCCTCCAGCGGTTCACCGGCGGGATCGAGTTCGGCGCCGCCATCTCCATGGACTTCGTCATCGCCTCCGCGGAGGTGCACGTCTTCGGCGGCGTCGTCTTCGCCATGAACGACACCAGCACCGAGATCACCGGCTACCTGCGGATCGGCGGCAGCATCTCCCTCCTGGGACTGATCAACGTCTCGATCGAGCTGACGCTCAGCCTGGCGTACGACGCCACCCGGGGGTCGCTGAGCGGGTCGGCGAAGCTCGTGATCACCGTGGACCTGACCTTCTTCTCCAAGTCCTTCACGCTGGAGTGCCACAAGTGCTTCGGCAACTGCCCGGACGCCGCAGGGCTGCGCGCCCTGAGCGCCGCCGCACCCGGCCCGGATCCGTCGGTCGAGGCCGCGCTCGGGCCCGGGCCGCCGGGAACACCCTTCCCCTGGCAGACGTACTGCCGGGCCTTCACGGGAGAGTGACCCATGTCATCACCGACCGGCCTGGAAAGGCAGTTCGTCTGGACCGTGATCCCGGCGGGCCGGGTGGTCGCCGTCCCCGGCCAGGCCGAGCCGATGGCGCTGCTGTCCGTACTGCTGACCCCGCGCCTGCTCAGCCCGGACCCGAACCCGCTCACCCTCGCTGACTTCGGGATGCAGGGCTGGCCGGAGCGCCTCGCCGCGACGGGCTTCGAGGTCCTCGCCGGCGGGCGGCCCGTCCCGTCCTCGCCCGTCCCGTACACCGCCCTCGACGGAAGCAGCATCCGGTTCACGCCGGAGCGACAACTCGCCGCCTGGCAGGCGCTGTTCCCCGACGGGACGGCCGTGGAGCCGTACCGGGCCACGTCCTTCGACGAGCGGGACACCCGGGTGTTCCCGGCCGGCGACGCCGGTACGGAGGTCCGGAGCATCTACACGGCCACCGCCCAGGCCCTGGCCGCGCACGGCGGCGCGGCGCCGGAGAGCCACGCCGGGCTCCGGGCCGCGCTGCGGACGATCAGTGATCGGTGGCAGACCGGACTGCTGGAGACCGCCACCGGACCGGCAGGGGCACCCACGGACCAGCCGGTGCTCGCCCAGGCCTACGCCTTCTACCGGCGCGACCCATCCGTCACGGCGCCGCGCAGGAGCACGGCGCCCGCGCCCGGGAGCGAGTTCCACCAGACCCTCGCGCACCTGGGCGAGCACCCCCTCGTCCTGCGCGCGCTCGGCCTGCTGATCGACCTCGCCGTACCCGCCTCCCAGCTCGCCCCGGCGGACCCGACGGAGCTGAGCGCGGTGCCGCGCTGGCCGGACCCCGACCCGAACCCGCCGCCGGGCTGGGCCGCGGCCACCCAGACCGACCTCTCGCCGACCACGGCCTACCTGCTGGACGGCACGCGCTTCCTGCCGGACTCCGTCGACGGGCTGCCGTGGACCACCGGCTTCAGCGCCGGCCTCCTCCCGCTGGCCGGCACCGGTCTCGCGCCCTCCGGCAACACCCGGTTCGAGATCATGCCCTTCGACGTGGACGGCGCCGCCCTGCGCCTGGTGAGCACGGCCCGGTCCGATGCGTCGACGCCGCCGTCCGGCACGTCCCCGGCCGGGGCGCTGCCCGCACTGCACTCGCTCGGGCTCGCCCTCGTGGACCGGGACCGGGAGGGCGAGCACCGCAGACAGCTGTTTCGGGCGGCCATGCGCAGCACCCCGGCCGGCCTGCTCTCCCCGGCCCTGCTGGCGGACTCCCTCCTGGGCGGCTACCGGGTCGACGTCTTCGACGACACCACCAACGCCTGGCACTCGCTGTGCCGGCGGCGGGTGCACTACACGATCGGCGGCGTGCCGCTGCTGCCCGACGGCCTGCTGGACGAGGGCTGCCTGCGGCCCGGCGCGGCGGTCACCGGCGCCGGGCCGGCCGACCCGCTGTACCTGCACGAGATCGTGGCGCGCTGGGACGGCTGGAGCCTGGTGGCCCGGCGACCCGAGCGGATCACCGACACCGGGGACGCCATGCCGCCGCCGGTGGTGCCGGCCCTCGACACGGTGGTGGAGTGCGACGCAGGCTCGCTGCCGCGGCTGCGCTTCGGCCGCCGGTACCGGTTCCGGGTCAGGATCGCCGACCTCGCCGGGGGCGGCCTGCGCGCCGAGGAGGTGGGCCCCGCCGACGCGCAGACGGACCTCGTCCCGTATTCGCGCTTCGAGCCCCTGCCGCCGCCCGAACTGCTGCCGACCCTGCCCTTCGCCGACGGCGACGGCCAGGACCGCATGGTGATCCGCAGCGACCGCGGCACGTCGGTGGACGACTACGCGGCCGCCCACGGCTACCGCGCCTACGACCTGCGGCACCTGCTGCCGCCGAAGTGCTCGCTCGCCGTGGCGATGCAGTACGACGGCGCGTTCGACACCGCGCTGGGGCCCGCCGCGCCGGCCGCGGAAGTGGCGCGGCTCTACGACGTCGCCACCCGGGCCGACCGCACACTCACCGACCTCCCGGGCGCGCAGGTCGTCCCCGCCGGACCGGACGTGCCCTCCCCGTACGTCGTCGTGCCCGAGACCGACCCGACGCTGCCCTGGCTGGCCGATCCGAGCGGCGCCTTCGTCGCGATGAACGCACGACCCCGGCCGATCGACCCGACGAACGGGCAGCCCGGGGCGATCGTGCCACCCGAGCGGCCCGTGGTGGCCGTCTGGCAGGGCACCTGGCCCGACCTCCGGTCCGCGTCCGTGCGGCTGACGGCGGCCGCGAGCGGCTGCACGGTCAGCCGACTGGATCCCCGTCACCTCACGGTCGCGCTCGGCCAGGCCGAGCAGGTGACCTTCGACATCCCGTCGTGCCTGCAGTACGGCGACGTCGGCCTGTTCGGCATCGCCCGGTGGCAGGGAGTCGACCCGAACAACCCGCAGGCGCAGGACTTCCAGGACATCGTCCTCGGCCGGAACCGCCTGATCACGCCGCCGCGGACGGTCACCATGGTGCACGCCGTGCAGCGGCCGCTGAGCGACCCGGGCGGCCGGCTGACGGCGCAGCGGCAGCCCGGCGGGAACGACGCCGTCCTCGGCACGGACGGACTCCTGATCGACATCCCGAGCACCGGACGCATCGACCTCCACGCCGAGTGGACCGACCAGGACGACAGCCCCCCGGCGGCACCGACCGTCCTCCAGCGGATGGCGCACGTCGGCTCGTACGAGGTCCAGCACCTGCCGCCCACGGAGGCGTTCCCGGTGATCCGCCAGGAGTTCGGCGACACCCGCCACCACCACGTGAGCTACGCCGTGACGGCCGTGTCCCGGTTCGAGGACTGCTTCGGACGCGCTCTCGCCGCCGACCCCGGCGCCTGCCTCGCCACCGGACAGCTCGCGGACACCGACGTGCCGAGCTCGGTGCGGCCGCCCGCCCCGAAACTCCTCCACTGCGTGCCGTCGTTCTCCTGGACCCGCGCCACCGACGGGCAGCAGACGCTCATCCGGCTGCGCCAGGGCGGCGGTCTGCGGGTCTTCCTGGCGCGGCCCTGGTTCACCTCGGGCGACGGCGAGGTCCTGGCGCTGCTGACCTTCCCCGCCGGGCCGGTGCCCCCCGAGGCGCTCCAGTACGTCACCGTCGCCGGGCGCGACCCGATCCGGGACACCGGCGCGCCGCCCGCCGCCCTCACCAGTGCCCAGGTCAACGCGCCGGACCGGGCCCAGGTGATCCTGCCCGAGTTGCAGCGCCGGCTGGACGCCGCCGTGTACCAGGTCGAGTTCGATCCCGAGGGCGACCGCTGGTTCGTCGACCTCGACCTGGCGCCGGTGGTCTCCGCCTCGTACTTCCCGTTCGTCCGGCTCGCCCTGGCCCGCTACCAGCCGTACACCGTCCCCGGCGTGCCCGCCGTGTCGCAGGTGGCGCTGACCGAACCCGTCCAGCTCGCGCCGCAGCGGCGGCTGACGGTCACCCGCGGCGCGGGGCAGGCGAGCGTCGTGCTGGAGGGCCTCGGGCCCGGCGGCGCGGGGAACGCCGTCCGGACCGAACTCCAGGTCCAGGAGGCCGGGTCGACGGCGACGCCGGACGGGGTCTCCGGCTGGTCGACCGTCCTCACGGCGAACGCCGTCCTCGGGCGGACCAGCCCGATCAGTCTTCCCGACACCGGACAGCAGGCGCAGCGTCTCGTCGTCCAGGAGTTCGAGACCAGGCCAGCCCCCACGGGCGCCGACACGACGGGACGACCGGTGTTCGTCGACGTCGTCCCGCTCGGGACGTGGTGAGCCACGGCGCCACGAGGAGAGAAGACGATCATGGCAGAGATGTTCCCCGACACCGGCCGGCTCCAGCTCGCGAACGGGGCCACCAGCGGACCGGTCCCCTTCACCGTGGACCCCGCGGCGGCGACCTGGGTCCTGCTGATCGTGGCCATCGGCCCGGACTGCGCACCGCTGGGCGGCAGAGCCCCGGACATCGAGCTCCGGGCGGACGCCGGCCTGATCACCGCCGTCCCGCAGGCACCCGCCACCGCGGACATCCTCGACCGGATCGGGGGATCCCCGGTCGCGACCGCGTCCTGGACCCGCGACGCCGACGACGTCTTCACCGTGCAACTGGCCGTCTCCGACCCGGCCGACCGCGACTGGAGCGTGCGGATCACCAACACCGACCCCCAGGAACTGGGCTTCGTCTGGTCCTCGGAAGGAACCGTCAAGCGGGCCCGGCAGGCGCGACCCGAGCTCGACACCTCGGTGCAGACCACCGTCCTCACCGGCAGGACACCTGCCGACATCCTCGTCCCGATCGCCGACATCGGCCCCGGGCCGATGGAGTTCACCGCCACGGCCGGTCAGCCCATGGGCGCGGGCTTCGTCCTGAAGAGCTTCCCGGCCGGCCTCGCACCCAACGCGTGCGGCAAGCTCCGGATCGGTGTCACGCCTGCCACGGGCACCTTCCCGGGCCCTCCGGAGAACGCCACCTTCAACCTGACCTACCGGGACCCGGTGGAGCGTTCGGTGACCCTGAACCTCTCGCGCACGGAGCAGAAGGGCGGGAAGGACGGCAAGGACGGCAAGGACAGCAAGGAACCGTCGAAGGACCACAAGGACGACAAGGACGGCACCTTGGAGAAACTGCCCGAATTCTCGCCCTCGGGGGGTCTGGCGCCCCGGCCGCCCGAGCACTTCATCCCCCCGGCGCAGCGCCCCGACCTCACGGACAGCGCCCTCAGGGACGAACCCCCCGAACCGGAGCAGGCCGAAGGGTAGGCGCCGCGATGTGGCTGGTGCTCTGCGATCCGGCGGACGAGTCGGCGCTGTGGGCGTACGAGGGGCTGCGAGCGCGCGGGCTGGAGCCCCTGGAACTGCTCTCGCCGCAGACCCTGCTGGGCTCCACCAGGTCGGCGCACCACGTCGACCGGCACGGCGCGGGCTTCGAGGTCACCCTGCCCGACGGGCGCGTGCTGGCCGACCGGGACGTCGACGGCGTGCTCAACCGGGTGGCCTCCGCGCCCTTCGGGATGCTGCCGTTCACCACCCACGCCGACGCCGTGTACGCCCGGGAGGAGCTGAACGCGCTCCTGCTCAGCCTGCTCACCTGCCTGGCTCCGGTCTCGGTCAACCGTCCCTGCGGGTACGGGCTCAGCGGAGCCTGGCGTTCGGCCGCGGAGTGGACGGTGCTCGCGGCCAGAGCGGGCCTGCCCGTCCCACCGGCGCGGATCTCCAGCAGTCCCGCCGCCGAGTCGCAGCAGGACGTGTCCGGGCGCGGCGACGTCCTGGTGCTCGGCGAACACGTCTTCGGCGCACCCCTGGCCCAGGACGAGGCGGCGTACGTCCGGCTCGCCCGACTCGCCGAGGTCGGCCTGCTCGGAGTCGACCTCCTGCGCGACGAGGGGCACCCGGCGGTCTTCGCCGGAGCCAGCCCGCTGCCCGACCTCCGCCCCGGCGGCGACGCGTTCCTCGACCGCCTGCTCAAGCACCTCACCGAGCTCTCGCCGGGTTCCCCGTGATCGTCGTCTGCGGCATCGCCAGCGAGTCGCCGGTCGCCCGGGTCACCGCCGAACTCGACGGACTCGGCCTGCCGTACGCCATGCTCCACCAACGGCGCTTCCGGGAGCTGCCGTTCGAGCTGGAGGCCACCGGCGCCGGAGTCCGGGGGAGCGTGGCGTACAACGGCGGATCCGTCGACTGCGGCGCCGTCACCGGCATGTACCTCCGGCTGATGGACTGGCGCAGGCTCCCCGAGCTCCGTGGCGCGGGCGAGGAAACCGCAAGCAGCTGCCGTTCCTGGCACTCAGCCCTGTGCACCTGGGCGGAGATCGCCCCGGGATGCGTGATGAACCGGGAGAGCGCGACGGCGTCCAACGTGTCGAAGCCCCGTCAGTCCCAACTGATCCAGCGGTCCGGCTTCCGGGTCCCGGAGACGTTGGTGACCAACGACCCGGACCTCGTCCACGAGTTCAGGGCACGGCACGGCGAGCTCGTCTACAAGTCGATCAGCGGTGTCCGGTCCATCGTCCGGCTCCTCGATCGGGCGGCGGTCGAGCGGCTGCCGCTGATCCGCTACTGCCCGGTCCAGTTCCAGCGGTACCTCACCGGCACCAACATCCGGGTGCACACCGTCGCCGGCGAGGTGTTCGCCACCCGGATCGAGACCGACCGGGTGGACTACCGCTACGCCCGCAGCGACGGCGGCCGGGCCGTGCTCTCCGCGTGGCAACCGCCCGACGACCTGGCGGAGCGCTGCCTGCACCTTGCCGGACAGCTCGGTCTGCCGCTCGCCGGCATCGACCTGATGCTCGCCGACGACGGCGAGGTCTACTGCTTCGAGGTCAATCCCTGCCCGGCCTTCACCTACTACGAGGCCAACACCCGCCAGCCGATCGCCCGTGCCGTCGCGCTCGCGCTCGCGGGACGCTGAGAAGAGGAGACTCCGATGGCGCAGCTCGTCCTCACCGGCCAGATCCGGGGCCAGTCCACCACCCTGTGCAGCTTCACCATCGCCGTCGACGGCGGCGCTCGCGTCGGACCGGACACCGTCGTCCTGGACCAGTCGATCTTCACCATCCCGGACACCGACACGGCGGTCGACATCGAGGCGGCCGCGGTCGACCAGACCAAGTACGGAACGCTCACCGCCCACCTCGACATCGACGCCGACGGCACCGTCCAGGCCACCTTCCCGCCCGGCGACAACTGGCCCCCGCCCACCGTGTCGCCGTCCGCGGTCGGCCAGACGGTCATCATGACGGTCCACTTCTCGCCGCTACGCGACGTCACCGAACAGGCGCGGCTCAGCCTGGACCAGACCGGCGGCGACTACCCGGGCAGCCCACCCGCCCCGGCGCCCGGCGACATGAGCTTCCGCAACCCCGGCGTGACGCTGCCGCCCGCGGCCTACTCCCCGCCGCCGGCCGTCACCGACACCACCTTCATCGCCTCGCCGTCGGTCGCCGGGGGCGCGATCCAGGTCGAGACCCTGAGCGTGACACCTGACGGCGAGGCCGTCGTCCTGCAGCTCCCCGGGGTCGACGCGCCGCAACTGGTCGCCGTCTACTGGCCCTCCAGCGTGTCACGGGACCCCGGCGCACCGCCCGCGTCCTTCCTGGTCTACTTCCACGCGGGCATGGCCCAGAACTCGCCCGCCTTCTACAACGACGCCCGGGACCGCCACGACCCGGCCACCGGCGGCACCTACCCGTTCGGCTGGGACTACCAGTTCTTCGGCCTGCTCAACTACCTGCAGTACATCGGCGATCCGTTCCTCGCCAATCCCTTCGCCAAGGGTCTCGCCCTCCAGCTCGACAACGCGGGAAGCGACGTCGTGCTCGTGCTCCCGCTGGCGCGGGTCGCCAGCACCCCCTGCGACGAGGTCTCGTCGTTCGCCGACGCCGACTTCCTCCAGGAGTACCTGCCGGAGATCCAGGCATTCATGTGCCGGCGCACGGGCAACTTCGGATCCGGCCCGATCGACCGGCTCGCCATGGCGTCCTTCAGCAGCGGCCACGCAGCCCTGACCTGCTTCCTCGGCAACAGCACCAACCAGGCCCACCCGCTGTACCTCGACACCCTCCAGGAGGTGTACCTGTTCGACCCCCACGCCGACCTGGTGATCGAGACGCTCGGCCCGCTGGTCCAGGTCGCCGCGTGGGCCGCTCGGGGCACCTCCGGCTCGAAGGTCGCCCGCCTCTACACCCAGAACGACCCCGCCCAACTCGCCCCGCTGCTCGCACAACTCGGCGTGACCGCCCCCGGCCCCGCGCCCTTCGACGCCGCGACCCCGGACGACCGCTTCTCGCTCACTTCGCTTCCCCTGGCGGCCTGGAACGCCCTGGCCACCCAGCTCGGCAGCGGCGTCCCTTACGCCAACACCGGCCAGGTGCACCAGGTGATGTCGGCCCTGATGCTCACCGACGCCCTCCGCCGCAGCCGGCTCTGACACCGTCCGCCGTCCGCCGTCCGCCGTCCGCCGTCCGCCGTCCGCCGTCCGCCGTCCACCGGCCGGTCGAGGGCGAGTATGCCCGGCGGACGACGTTCTGGCCGCTGAACCCCCTGAGTCCCGGTGGCGCTTCTGGGGTGCTGCGTCGTTTCGGGTCGATGGCTGACCGAGTGTGGAGGAACTGGCGGGGGTGGTTCTACCTCTGCGGGTCGTTGGCTGTTTCGTCTCGGTCGTTGCCGGCGTCGCGGCGTCGTTCCTGGGGTGGCATTCGGCGTAATGGCTTACCTCTGCGCCTCTCGATGGTGTCGGGACCGTCGGGAGGCGCAGGCGTGGCGGTGGGGGTCAGGTGCGGGTGCAGGTGTGGGTGGTGTGGTTCGTGTCGGCGGTGTGGGTGATGGTCAGGGTGGTGCCGTCGTAGTTGACGGTCAGGGTTTCGCGGCTGCTGTCGGCGGTGCCGGGAGGTTGCCAGGGGAGGGTGAGGTGGGCGGCGTCGCCGATGGTGGCGGGGACGTTGAGGGCTTCGGGTGAGCGGTGTTCGTTGACCAGGGGGCTGGGGCCTTCGAAGATCGTCAGTGCCAGGTGGCCGCCGCGTAGGAGGAAGCTGCCGCGCCAGGTGGCGTTTTTGCCGCTGGTGGCGGTGTCCCAGGTGATGGTCCAGCCGCCGTTGCCGCCGCCGTCGGTCTGGACGGTGGCTTTGCCGTGCATCGCCTTGCCGCGCGAGGTGGTGGACTGGACCGTCCAGGTGCCGCGCACGAAGGCGTCGAAGGCGCGGTCGGCGAGGGTGGGTTTCCCACTGCCGGACGGGACGGCGGGCGCGGTTGCGGTGGCGGGGGTGGTGGGGGTGTTGGTGGCGGCGCCGGGTGCGGTGTGGTCGTTGGTGTCGCTGGTGGTTGTCGCGCCGTCACCGCTGGCGGCCCTGCTGGTGCTGCCGGCGCAGGCGGCGGTCAGGGCGGAGCCCAGGCCCAGGGCCAGGTAGCGCAGGGCGTTGCGGCGGCCTATGGCGCGGGCGGCGGCGCCCAGGTGACGGATGGTCATGGTGATCTCCCCGTTGCGGCAGGCTGGTTGGCCGACGGGGAGTTTAGTGCCGGTGCCGGCGCGCTGGCCGCTGGCCGCTGGTCGCTGGCGGGGTGGCTGGGGCGTGGTGGGGGTGCCGGCTTGATGGGTGTGTGCTGATACCCCGCCGGAGGGATCGAGGGATCGAGGGATCGAGGGATCGAGGGATCGAGGGATCGAGGTCGGGGGTGGGGCCGGTGGGGTGGCGGTGTTCGCACGGGGGTGCGAGTTGGGGAACGTGGGGGCGATGGAGGTGCGGTGCGTCGGTGGCCGTGGGGTTCCTACGCGCGGGGTGGGGTCGGTGGGGGTGCGGGGTCTTTGAGCTGGGGGTTGTTCGTCCGGCCGGGGTGCGGGGGGTGTTGTGGCGGGTGGGGCGTGGGTGTGGTTGGTGGTCGTGGGATGGAGTGGTGGCGATCTGGGGCCTTGGGTGGGTGGCAGCATGTGGTGGTGAGGTCACGGCATGTAGCGCTGGTAGGGGTGGTGTGCCGCCCGCGCTGGAGGAGTCACGGAGGCGAGGGATCTTTTCCCGATGGACGTACGCCATGAATCGGCTGGTCCTGGCATTCTGTACCGCCCGCGTGCGGGGGGTGCTGGTTGGCCGGCGGTTGCTGCGGCGCCGGCCCGTAGTCTGCTCGACATTCTCGCCGTGACGGCCGGCGCCCATCCGTGTGCGCCGGCGTTGGACACGGGTGACGGTGTGTTGGATTACCGCTCGTTGATGGGGCGGGTGGAGGCGTTGGCCGGGGTTCTGGCCGGGCATGGGATCGGCCGTGGTGATCGGGTGGGGGTGCGGGTGCCCTCGGGTACGGCGGATCTCTACGTCGCGATCCTGGCGGTGATGCGTTGCGGTGCGGCCTATGTGCCCGTCGACGCGGAGGATCCGCAGGAGCGTGCCGACCTCGTCTTCGGGGATGCCGGGGTGTGTGCCGTGGTGGGGGAGGTGGGCCGGCTGCATGCCCCGCCGGGTGCGGCGCGGCCCTCGGGTCGTCCCGGGTGGCCGTCGGCGGATGAGGACGCCTGGGTCATCTTCACCTCCGGCACCACCGGTCGTCCCAAGGGCTGCGCGGTCACCCATCGCAGTGCCGCGGCGCTGGTCGACGCGGAGGCGCGCCTGTTCCTGACCAGCCGTCCGTTGGGGCCCGGCGACCGCGTGCTGGCGGGCTTGTCGGTTGCTTTCGATGCCTCGTGCGAGGAGATGTGGTTGGCCTGGCGCCATGGCGCCTGCCTGGTGCCCGCTCCTCGTGCGCTGGTCAAGTCGGGTGCTGATCTCGGCCCGTGGCTCGTGGACCGGGGGATCACGGCGGTCTCCACCGTGCCGACGCTGCTGGCCCTGTGGCCGCGTGAGTGCCTGGACCGTGTCCGTCTGATCATCGTCGGGGGTGAGGCCTGCCCGGCCGAGCTGGTCGAGCGCCTGGCTGTCGAGGGCCGCGAGTTCTGGAACACCTACGGCCCCACCGAGACCACCGTCGTGGCCACCGCCGCCCGCCTGCTCCCGGGGCATCCCGTACGCATCGGCACCCCGCTGGACGGCTGGCAGGTCGCCGTCGTCGACCCGGACGGCCACCCCGTGCCCTGGTACGGGAGCGGTGAGCTGCTGATCGGCGGTGTCGGTACCGCCCGCTACCTCGACCCCGTGAAGGACGCCGAGAAGTTCGGCCCCCATCCCGCGCTCGCGTGCCCGCGGGTCTACCGCAGCGGTGACCTCGTACGCAACGACCCCGAGGGCCTGGTCTACCTCGGCCGCGCCGACGACCAGGTCAAACTCGGCGGGCGGCGGGTGGAACTCGGCGAGATCGACGCCGCCCTCCACACCCTGCCCCACGTCCGTGCCGCGGCCGCCGCCGTGCGCACCACTCCCGCCGGCACCGACGTGCTCGTCGGCTACCTCGTCGCCCAGCCCGGCACCCGGCCCGACCTCGCCGCAGCCCGCCGCCACCTCCTGGAACGCCTGCCCGCGCCCCTGGTTCCGGTCCTCGCGCTTGTCGACTCCCTGCCCACCCGTACGTCCGGCAAGGTCGACCGCACCGCCCTGCCCTGGCCCCTGCCCGGTACCGGCAGCACCTCGAGCGCCCTCGGCAACACCGGCAGTACCGGCAGTACCGGCAGTACCGGCAGCGTTTCTGGCAGTACCGGCACCCTGGGCGCCCTGGGTGGTGGCGTTGTGCCCGGTGTCGGCGGCGCGGCCCCCGCCTCCGTCCCGGCCACGACTCGTGAGGGCGCGTCTGTCTTGGTCGGTGAGGACACGGTCGGTTGGCTTGCCGGTCATTGGCACCGGTTGCTCGGTACCGTGCCCGCCGAGAGCGATGACTTCTTCGCTCTTGGCGGCTCCAGCCTCACCGCTGCCCGTCTGGTCTCGGAGCTGCGGGCCCGCCACGGTGGGATCTCCGTCGCAGACCTGTACGCCCATCCCGTCCTGGGTGACCTCGCTGGCTACCTCGACTCCCGCATCCTGCCACCCGTCCCCGCATCCACCGGGCCCGCCGCCGTGACCGGACCCCGCCCCGGCGCGGGAGCGGGAGCCGAGGCCTGGGTCGGGGAAGGAGCCGGGGCTGGGACCACGGCCGCCGGTCCCTTACCTCCTGGGACGGGGACCGCTCCGGGCCCGCGATCCGCGGGAGCTCAATCTGCGGGCCCCGGCCCCGCTGCCTCGGGCCCGCGGGTCGCCGATGTGCGGCGTGCGGGGGTGGCGTCTGGTGTTCCGCGTGGTGCTGGTTGGTGGCAGGGCGTGGTGCTGTGCGCTGTGTTCGCTCTCACTGGTCTGCGGTGGATTCTCCTGCTGGCCGCTGCCGACAATCTCCTTGCTCCCCGCCTGGCGTGGGCGCCTCACAGTTCGTGGTGGCCGGTGATCGTCGGCCTGTTCTTCTTCCACACGGCTCCTGGTCGGGCGGTGGCGGCCGCTGCCGGTGCCCGTGTGCTCACTGCTGGTCTGCGTCCAGGAAGTCACCCTCGCGGTGGCCGTGTCCATCTGCGTCTGTGGGCTGCCGAGCGCTATACCGCGGTGTTCGCCCCGGCCACTCTCAACGGCACGCGGTGGGCCCTGCGCTACGCCCGTCTCCTCGGTTGCCGGGTCGGTGGGGACGTGAGTCTGCACGCGCTGCCCCCGGTGACGGGTCTGGCGCGTATCGGCCGCGGTGCCACCGTCGAACCCGAAGCCGACCTCGCCGGTTGGTGGCTCGACGGCGACGTTCTCCACCTCGGCCGCCTGGACATCGGCGAGGGCGCCGCTGTCGGCCATCGCGCTGTCCTCATGCCCGGCGCCCGTGTCGGCGCCCGCGCCCAGATCGCTCCCGGCGCCTGCGTCACCGCCAGCGTCCCGCCGGGCGAGCACTGGAGCGGCAGTCCGGCTCGCCCCACCCACTCCACCACCGTCTGGCCCGCCGCGCCCGCTCGCGCCACGGCCCGCTGGGACGCCGCCTACACCGCCGCCACCATCGTCTTCGGTCTCGTCCCTTTCCTCGCCGCCCTGCCGGCCCTGCTCATCGCCTACCCGCTCCTGGACCGCGACCCCACCCTCACCCGGGCGCTGCTCCAACTGCTGCCGCTGACCATCCCGCTCACCGTCCTCACCACCGCCTGCCACGCCGCTGTGACCGCCGTGCTCATCCGTGCGTTCTCCTGGCCTCTGCGGCCGGGCTTCCATCCCGCCACCGGCGGCGTCGCTTTCTGCGCGTGGGCCGTCACCACCCTCGCCGACAGCGCCCGCCGCACTCTCTTCCCCCTCTACGCCAGCCTCCTGACCCCTCTGTGGCTGCGCCTGCTCGGTGCCCGGGTGGGACGCCATGTCGAGGCGTCCACCGTCCTCGCGCTGCCGACCCTGACCCGGGTCGACGACGGCGCCTTCCTCGCCGACGACACCCTCGTCGCCCCCTACCGCCTGCGCGGCACCTGGCTGCACCTGGGCCGCTCCCACATCGGACGCCGTTCCTTCGTCGGCAACTCCGCCGTCGTGGGCCCTGACCGCCATCTGCCCGACAACTGCCTGGTCGGTGTCCTGTCCGACACCCCCGCCCACCCCCGCGAAGGCTCCTCCTGGCTGGGCCGGCCCCCCTTCGCGCTGCCCCGCGCCGTCGAGGCCGCCGCCACCAGCCGCACCTACGACCCGCCCCGGCGCCTGCGGTGGGCACGCGCCGGTGTCGAGGCCTTCCGCGTGGTGCCCCTCGTCCTCGCCGCGCTGCTGGGCGACCTCGTCCTCGCCGCCCTCCAGGCGATCCGCGACGACCACGGCCTGCCCGCTGCCTGCGCGGCCGCGGTTCCCGTCCTGATCACCGCCTGCGTGTGCGCCTGCGCCCTGACCACCGCCGCCAAGTGGCTCCTCGTCGGCCGTTTCCGTCCCGGCGAGCACCCGCTGTGGTCCTCCTTCGTGTGGCGCAACGAGCTCTACGACACCTTCGTCGAGGAACTCGCCATGCCCTTCGGCGGCGCCGCCCTCACCGGCACCCCCTACCTCAACCTGTGGCTGCGCAGCCTGGGCGCCACGATCGGGCGCGGGGTGTGGTGCGAGACCCACTGGCTGCCCGAGAGCGACCTCGTCACCGTCGAGGCCGGCGCCAGCGTCAACCGCGGCACCGTGCTGCAGACCCACCTGTTCCACGACCGCGTGATGCGCCTGGGCCCCGTCCACCTGGGCGCCGGCTCCACCACCGGACCGCACTCGATCGTCCTGCTCGACTCCGAACTCGGCGCGGGCACCACCGTCGGCCCCGCCTGTCTGGTCATGCGCGGCGAACACCTCCCCGATGCCACCCGCTGGCTCGGCAACCCCGTCGCCGCCTGGAACGCCGACCCCACCCCGCCACCCGGACGCCGCGCCGCCCGCCACCACAACCGCCACCGCCGTACGACACCGTGACGGCGCGACCGGCAGGACTGCCACGACCGGCGTGAGGGTGGCGAGGGGGTGGCAGGGGTGCCCGGGGTGGTGACGAGCCGGCGCCGCACCTGACTCCGCTCGCTCGCCACCGGCGACCCGGCATCCGGCACCCGGCCCGTGACCGAATCCGCGCCCGGGCCCGGCCACACCGGCACGCCCACGCCCGTGCCCTCGCGGGTTCGAGGTGCTCTGCGGGTGGTCGCGTCGGTGCCCCTGGTCGGCCGGTGGTCCGAGTCCGGGGCATCGGCAGGTCGTGCGGGCGCGGTGGCGCGGCCGGGGTGGGGGAGCGGGTGTGGCGGTGCGGGGCCGCGCCGGCCAGGGGAAAAGGGGCCCGTGGGGCTGCGTCCGCTGGGGGTGGGTCGGCGGGTTAGGGGTGGGCGGGGGTGGCTGGGGGCTTGATGGCTTTGACGGCGTGGACGAGGGGGGCGAGTTCGGGGTTTTTGGCAGCCTCGTCGAGGGCTTCGCGGAGGGCGGTGTCGTTGGTGGGGCGGGCCTGTTCCAGCAGGGTGAGGCCGTCCTGGGTGACGTCGGTGTAGATGCCGCGTCGGTCGGTGGGGCACAGGTAGCGGGCTAGCAGGCCGCGGTCCTCCAGGCGGGTGACCAGGCGGGTGGTGGCGCTTTGGCTGAGTACGACCGCGTCGGCGACCTGCTTCATCTGCAGGTGGCCGCCCTCGCCGTCGTGCTGGCGGCTGAGCACGTCCAGCAGGGAGTACTCGCGCACGCTCAGGTCGTGCTCGGACTGCAGGGCGCGTTCGATGTGCGCCTCGATGCGGCCGTAGAGGAGGTAGAGGGCGGCCCAGCCGTTGGCGAGGGCGGTCAGCGCGGGGTCCGTGGCGGTCATGGGCCCGGTCTCCTTTCCAGGTGCTCCACGCCCCAGGATAAGCCATACGACGAAATATCAGCTAGAGCATATAGAACGCTTATGCAAGTAGAGTGAGACGAGGGTCACTGGCGGAAGCTGATTGCCAGCGTTTGCATATATGTCGCGTCTGCAACTAACGTCGGATGTGTCCGCACTGGCAACCGCATGAAGGGTCGTGTCATGCCCCTCGCACTCCTCGCCCTGGCCATCGGGGCGTTCGGGATCGGGACCACCGAGTTCGTGATCATGGGCCTGCTGCCCGAGATCGCCGGCGACTACGGCGTCTCCATCCCCACCGCCGGCCTGCTCGTCACCGGCTACGCGATCGGCGTCGTGCTCGGCGCCCCGCTGATGACGGTGCTCGGCACCCGGATCAGCCGCAAGACGATGTTGATGCTGCTGATGGGCCTGTTCGCCGTCGGGAACCTGATCTCCGCCACCGCGCCGACCTTCGCCGTCATGCTCGCCGGACGCATCGTCGCCTCCCTCGCGCACGGCGCTTTCTTCGGCATCGGCTCTGTGGTCGCCGCCGAACTCGTCGCCCCCCACAAGAAGGCCGGCGCCATCGCCACCATGTTCACCGGCCTGACCCTCGCCAACGTCGTCGGCGTCCCGCTCGGCACCTTCGTCGGCCAGGCCGTCGGCTGGCGCACCACTTTCGCCGCCGTGGCCGTCCTCGGCGTGGCCGGACTGCTGGGCATCGCCCGGCTCATACCCGCTGTGCCCCGCCCTGAAGGCGCCCACCTGCGCCGCGAACTCACCGCCTTCCGCAACCCACAGGTCCTGCTCGCCATGGCGATGACCGTCCTCGGCTTCGGCGGGGTATTCGCCGCGATCACCTACATCGCCCCGATGATGACCCACGTCGCCGGCTACTCCGAGGGCGCCGTCACCTGGCTGCTGGTCCTCTTCGGCGCCGGCATGTTCCTGGGCAACCTGCTCGGCGGCCGCTTCGCCGATCGCCGGCTCATGCCGATGCTCTACGCGAGCCTGGGCGCCCTGGCCCTCGTCCTGGGCCTGTTCACCTTCACCGCCCACGACAAGACCGCCGCCGCCGTGACCATCCTGCTCGTCGGCGCGCTCGGCTTCGCCACCGTCCCGCCCCTGCAGAAGCGCGTCCTCGACCAGGCCCACGGCGCACCCACCCTCGCCTCGGCCGTCAACATCGGCGCCTTCAACCTCGGCAACGCGCTGGCGGCCTGGCTGGGCGGCACCGTCATCTCCGCCGGCCTCGGCTACACCGCCCCGAACTGGGTCGGCGCGCTGCTCGCCGCCGCCGCCCTCGTTCTCGCCCTGTGGTCCGCCGCCCTGGAACGCCGGACTTCCACGCCCGCCGCCGCCGACGCCGCCACCCCTGCCGACGCCGCCGTGTCCGCCCACCACTGACCGCCCGCCCCCCTTCCCGAGGAGAAGCGCCCATGAACCCCACCACCGCCCCCAACACCACCGCCGCCGACGCCACCACCACCGCTGATGTCCCTGCCGCGGTCGCGGGCGTGGCGGTGCTCACCACTGCCGACGCCGAGACCCTCCTCGACGCCGCCTGCGCCGCCGCCCGGGCGGCTGAGGTTGCCGTCAGCGTCACCGTCCTGGATGCCGGCGGCCACCTGCTGGCCTTCCGCCGCGACGAGCGAGCCGTCCTCATCTCCGGCGAGACCAGCACGCGCAAGGCCTACACCGCCCTGCAACTGGGCGCCCCCACCGCCGACCTCGTCGACCTCGTCAAGCCCGACGGCCCCTTCCACACCCTGCCCACCGCCCTGGACCGCCCCCTGCTGTTCATCGCAGGCGGCATCCCCCTCCACCGCGAGGGCCGCCTCATCGGCGCGATCGGCGTCGGCGGCGGCACCCCCGACCAGGACCACGCCTTCGCCGCCGCCGCCCTGCGGCACCTGCCCTGACCCCGGCCGTCGGCCCCGCCGCCCCGCGCGACACCCTCCCCGACCCGGGAGCCCGGAGTCGGGGAGCCGGGGAGTTGGGGGCTGGGGGAGTCGGGGTCACCGGGGAGCCGGGGGGTGGCTGGGGGTCGGGGTTGCCGGTGGCACGATCGGGTCGAGGGCGGTCCCGGCCCCGGCGCTTTTCGCGTACGGGCAGGGGGGCATCGGCCGTGAACGGCCCGTACGGTTGAGGTCGTCGTCCGTTCGGCGACCTGGACCGCGCATGTGGTCAAGCCCGGTCTGTTCGGCCTGTCTGGTCCCGCGTCCGCTGGTGTGCCGGGTTGGGGCTTTGGGGGGTGTGGGGGTGGTGTGGGCCGGTAGCCTCGTTTTCGGTGGTTGTAGGGGTCGAACGGACGGGGTGGGTGGATGGTGGGGCAGCAGCGCGGTTATTGGCGGGAGTCGGACGGGGTGCCTGTTGCTGTGAGTCAGGCACATATTGTGTGGACTCGGGCGGCTTATCCGGCTTTGGTGGAGGTGGCGCGTCGTTATCACGCGGTGATCACTTACGCGGAGTTGGCGGAGGTGCTTCAGCGGGTTTCGGGGGTGCGTACCAGCGTCAATCAGCGGCATTGGATCAACAAGGTGTTGGCGTTGGTGGTGCGTGAGGCGCATCGGCGTGGGGATCCGCCGTTGACGGCGTTGGTGGTGAATGCCGCTGATGGGATGGTCGGGGCGGGTTACCAGGATGTGCTGGCGGTCGCGGGGGAGCCTGCGATCGTGGATGAGGCGGATCGTGAACTCCACGCGGCCGCGGCCCGTTTGGCGTGTTATCGGCATTTCGGTGCGGATCTGCCCGCTGACGGTGGTATCCCGGCTCTGGTGCCGCGGGCGGCGACCACCACCGCGGCCCGTAAGGGTGCGGCGGTGCTTAAGGGTGCGGCGGCGGGTAGGGGTGCGGCGTCGGTGTCGGCTGCTGCGGCGCGTTTGCCGGTGGTCTGTCCGAGGTGTTTCCTTGAGTTGCCGGCGACGCGGGTGTGTGATTCCTGCGGTGGGAGCGTTCCGTAATCCCCGGTGGGTGTGCCGCCCGGTTGCTGTTGCCGTCCGGTTGCGGGGCGGTTGGCGGCGGGGTTTTGGAGGAGCTGACACAAGGCTGGGACGCGTCGGTAGGCGATCACGCGGCAGACCAGTTTGAGGAAGGGCCTCGTGGATGTCGTCGCGGGTGTCGCAGCGGATCCGCAGGCGTCGGAAGCCGTGGATCCAGGCGTTGGTCCGCTCGGCGACCCACCGCACGGCTCCGAGTGCGGAGCCGTGCGGCACTTCTCGACGGGCGATGACCGGTTTGATGCCCTGCTTCCAGGGCAGTCGGCGGTACTTGTCGAAGTTGTAGCCCCGGGTCGGCGAAGAGTTGCCGAGGCCGGTGGCGCGGCCGCCAGTCGTGCCGCGAATGCGGGGGACCGCGTCCAGGAGCGGCAGCAGTTGGGTGATGTCATGGCGGTTTTGGCCGGCCAAGGTGATGGCCAGCGGCGTGCCGCGGCCGTCCGTGGTTACATGGCGCTTCGGGCCCGGGCGGGCACGGTCGACCGGGCGCGGTCCCGTTTTGGGCCGCCGCGACGGGCCTGGTGATGCGAGCCGTCGATCACCTTGCCGGCGACCAGTCCAGTTCGCTGGCGCGGTGCGGTTCGGTGAGCAGCACTTGGTGCAGTCGGTTCCGGGCTCCGGCTTCGTGCCGGTCCCGTAGGCGGTGCCGGCAGGTCATGCCCGAGCCGAAGCCGAGCTCCTGCCCGAAGCCGAGCTCCTGCGGCAGCCACTCCCACTGGATGCCCGTGTGCAGCACGAACAGGATGCCCTGCAAGCAGCCCCGGTCGTCCGACGGCGGGCGGGGCATCCTGCGAAGGCGCTGCTGCCGCACCGGCAACAGCAGCTCGAATCCGGCCTGACAGGTCGTCCGACACCAACCACGGCGGTTTCTTCCCCGCGGCCTACTCAACGAGCCGATGGTCGAACAGGCATTGGCGACGCGCAGTTCTGTTGGCTCTTTTTAGGGGGTGGTGGGTAGGCGGGCGGGCATGTTCCAGCCTTCGGCGAGGCGGGAGGGGGTGAGGCGGTGTGTGTTGCCGAAGAATTCGCAGAATTTCATGATGAGTGGGTCCCAGCCGAGGGGGTCGATGTAGTGGTCGGTGCCGGGCAGGATGAGGTGTTCGTCGATGTGGGCGCGGATGACGCTGACTTCGAAGGCGGTGCAGCGGGTGTTGCCGGTAAGTGGTGTGGCTGTTTCCAGGCGGCATTCGAGTTGGACGGGGCATTCGGCGGCGCGTGGTGCTTGGACGAGGTCGCCGGGTAGTTCGGTCATGCCGGCTGCGGTGAACTTGTGTCGTTCGTAGCGGTAGCCCTGTGCGCGTTTGGTTTCGCTCAGGTGGGGGTTGGCGCTCAGGAGGGCGAGGGCGTCGACGGCGTCGACTTGTGCGGAGGAGGGCAGGTTGAGTACGCATTCGCCTTCGCGTCGCAGGTTGATGGCGCTTTGGGCGCTGTCGCCCAGGCCCAGTACGCAGGTCTGTCCCAGCCACCATGCGGAGGACATCGGTGCCAGGTTGGCGCTGCCGTCTTCGTTGCGTGAGCCGATCAGTACCACGGGGGTGCCGAAGTAGAGGACTTTGAGATCGGTGACCTTGTGCACGGGAGTCGGGCCGTCCTTGTGTTGCGGGATCAGGGGGGAGAGGGAGGGAAGGGTTGCGGAGCACTGACTTTGCCCGCGGCCGGGGGCGGGTGCTGGCGGGGATCGGACATCCAGTTCGGCCGGCGCACCGGGTACGTGACGTGGCGTGGGATCCGTCCCTTTGCCCTGGTTGCTGGTGGTGGGTGGTGCGTGGGCGGGTGGTGGTCCGGACGGCAGGGGTTCCCGCCCTGGGGGGCTGTCTTGTTGGTGAGCGCGCGGCGGAGGCCGGCCGCTGCTTGCGGGCGTGTGCCGCTGTGGTCCGGCGGGTGGTTGGGTACGGCATGAGGTGGGCGGGGGAG
>NZ_JBEPAK010000060.1:0-31256 GCF_040298565.1 Kitasatospora sp. NPDC001539
TGGAGGGGATGCGGCTGGTGGCCTCCCGGCGACGGGTCGGGATCACCGTGCAGCCGAAGTCGCTCTGGGACGTCTTCGACCCGATGGTGATCCGGCCAGCCGCCACCGGATCACCATCGCGCCGGCCCCCGGCCGCCGGACCGCCCCACCGACCCGCTCGCATCCACCCCTCACCGACGGGAGCCGACCGCCCCATGGCAACACTGGCCAAACCGAACCTGCCCAGGTTCGACGTCGAGATCTTCCAGAACGAGTACCTGGCCGACGGTGCCCGCGAGGTCAACGCCATCGTCACCGTCACCGCCACCGGCGGCGGCACCTCCGGCGGCCGCCCGCTCGGCCTCGCCGACGCGGCCGGCCACGGCGCCGACGCCACCGCGGCCGTGGTGATCCTGG
Organism: Kitasatospora sp. NPDC001539; assembly: GCF_040298565.1. NCBI lineage: Bacteria > Bacillati > Actinomycetota > Actinomycetes > Kitasatosporales > Streptomycetaceae > Kitasatospora > Kitasatospora sp. NPDC001539. Next base: position 397 of record NZ_JBEPAK010000060.1, read on the forward strand.
TCGACTGCTCGGGTTCGATGGACTACCCCAAGACCAAGATCAACGGCGCCCGGGAGGCCACCGCCGCCGCCGTCGACGCCCTGCGCGACGGCACCGCCTTCGCCGTGGTGGCCGGCACCCACGAGGCCCGCGACATCTACCCCGGCGACGGCACCCTGGCCACCGCCTCGCCGAGCACCCGCGACCAGGCCAAGCAGGCGCTGCGCCGCCTCACCGCGGCCGGCGGCACCGCGATGGGCACCTGGCTGGCCAAGGCCGACCAGCTCTTCCTCACCCGCCGCGACATCGCCATCCGGCACGCCGTCCTGCTCACCGACGGCAACAACGAGCACGAGTCCGCCGAGGACCTGGCACGCAACATCGAACGGGTCACCGGCCACTTCACCGCCGACTGCCGGGGCGTCGGCACCGACTGGCGGATCGACGAGCTGCGCACGATCTCCTCGGCGCTGCTCGGCACCGTCGACATCGTCGCCGAACCCTCCGGGCTGGCCGAGGACTTCCGCTCGATGATGGCCGGCGCGATGGGCAAGCAGGTCGCCGACGTCGCGCTGCGGATCTGGACCCCGGCCAACGCCACCGTGAAGTTCGTCAAGCAGGTCGCCCCCTCGGTCGAGGACCTGACCGGCCGCCGCTCCGAGGCCGGCCCCCGGGCCGGCGACTACCCGACCGGGTCGTGGGGCGACGAGAGCCGCGACTACCACGTCTGCGTGGAGGTCCCGGCCGCCGGGGTCGGCAACGAGATGCTCGCCGCCCGGGTCAGCCTGGTGCTGCCCCCGCAGGTCGGCGGCGGCACCCCCGAGGTGCTGTCCCAGGGGCTGGTCAAGGCGGTCTGGACCGACGACCTGGCCTCCTCGACCCGGATCAGCCCGCAGGTCGCCCACTACACCGGGCAGGCCGAGCTCGCCTCCTCCATCCAGGAGGGCCTGGAGGCCCACCGCGCGGGGGACGTCGACACCGCCACCGCCAAGCTCGGCGCCGCCGTCCGGATCGCGCACGCGACCGGGAACGAGGGCACCTACAAGCTGCTGCAGAAGGTGGTGGACGTGGTCGACCCGAAGGAGGGTACGGTTCGGTTCCGTAAGAACGTGAGCGAGGCCGACTCGATGACCCTTGAGACCCGGTCGACCAAGACGGTACGTGTGAAGAAGTGACCGCTGAAGACGTGATCGGGCCGGCCGCCCGGCGCGACGCCGCGCCAGCAAGCCGGCCCGGAACGAGGGGGACCTGATGCCGATCTGCCCGAGGGGCCACGAGTCGCAGGCCGAGGACTGGTGCGACTTCTGCGGCTTCCCGATGACTCCGCCGGCCCCGCAGCCCGGAGCCCACGGGGGCTACCCGGGTGCGCCCGGCGCCGACCCCGCGCCCGGTGCACCCGCCGGGCACCCGCAGCACGGCGGTGCCTCCTTCGGCGCTCCGCCGCCTCCGCCGCCCCCGCCCGGCGGTGCCTCCTTCGGCGCTCCGCCCGCGCCGCCGGGGGCCGTCCCGCCGCCCCCGCCCGGGGCCTACCCGCCGCCGGGGGCCTACCCGCCGCCCTCGGCCGTCCCCCCGCCCGGCGCCTACCCGCCGCCCGGGTCGGTGCCGCCGCCCGGTGCCTACCCGCCGCCGGGGCAGCAGGGCCTCACCGAGGGCCTGACCGTCTGCCCGATCTGCCGCAGCCCGCAGACCGGACGGTTCTGCGAGGAGTGCGGTTACGACTACGAGCTGTCCACCCCCTCGCGCCGGCAGGCCCCGGCCGCCGGCGTGCCCTCGCCCGGCCCGGCCCAGCCTCCGCCGCTGAACATCCCGGCGGCCTACGGCGGCACCGCCCAGCCTCCGCAGGCCCCGGCCGCCCCGCAGCCGCAGCAGCCGCAGTCCCAGCCGCAGCAGCCCGGGAACGCCCCGCAGCCGGAGTACCCGCACACCTACGGCTACCCGCCCGCCCTGCCCGCCGACGGGCCGGAGGGGTCCGCGGCGGAGGGCGCCTTCCCCGAGGCCCCGGCCCGCGAGGACTCCGGACCGGTGTACGCCCGGCCCGCCGGACCGGGCCCGAACAACCGCGGCGGCGACTTCGGCACCTCCTTCCACCTCGCCCCGCCGGTGCAGCAGCCCGAGCCGGAGCCCGTCGCGGAGGAGCCGGTCCGGGCCAACTGGATCGCGGTCGTCTCGGCGGACCGCGACTACTTCACCGAGATGATGGCCCGCAGCGGCCCGGAGGCGGCGGGCCTGTTCTTCCCGCCGTACTGCCCCGAGCGCCGCATCCCGCTGACCGGCCGCGGCCAGCTGCGGATCGGCCGGCGCAGCCAGCACCGGGGCACCGTCCCGGAGATCGACCTGTCGGTGCCGCCGGAGGACCCGGGCGCCTCGCACCAGCACGCGCTGCTCGCCGAACAGGCGGACGGCAGCTGGGTCCTGGTGGACCAGGACTCCACCAACGGCACCACCGTGAACGGCGGCGGCGAGCCGATCGCCCCGCACACCGCGGTACCGCTGAACGACGGCGACCGGATCCACATCGGCGCCTGGACGACGATCACCGTGCACCGCGCCTGAAGCGCAGTTGAGCGCACGTCAGCCGCAACTGCGGCCGGGCCGGGCGGAATTCGAGATTTCGCCCGGCCCGGCCCATTTCCGCGGCTACCTCAGGAAATCCGCAAATCCACGTCCCGGGTGTGCACAGGACGCGTCGAAACCCCTATTCTCAGGGCACATGACTGCAGCTATATCCGCTGACGGCATCCGTCAGCGGTACGGGGATGTGCAGGCCGTCGACGGGGTGTCCCTCACCGTCGAGGCCGGCGAGTTCTACGGGATCCTGGGCCCCAACGGCGCCGGGAAGACCACCACCATGGAGATCCTGGAAGGGGTCCGCGAACCCGACGAGGGCCGGGTCCAACTGCTGGGGATGGCTCCCTGGCCGCGGAATCCGAAACTGCTGCCGCGCATCGGCGTGCAGTTCCAGGCGTCCGCCTTCTTCCGGAAACTGACGGCCCGGGAGACCATCCGCACCTTCGCGTCGTTCTACGGGGTCGGCCCCAAGCGGGCCGATGCGATGCTGGAGCGGGTCGGCCTCGCCGACAAGTCCGAGACGCTGACCGACCAGATGTCCGGCGGCCAGGCCCAGCGCCTGTCGATCGCCTGCGCCCTGGCGCACGACCCGGAGCTCGTCTTCCTGGACGAGCCCACCACCGGCCTCGACCCGCAGGCCCGCCGCAACCTCTGGGACCTCCTGCGGGACATCAACCGCGAGGGCCGCACCGTCGTCCTGACCACCCACTACCTGGACGAGGCCGAGGTGCTCTGCGACCGGGTCTCGATCATGGACCACGGCCGGATCCTGCACACCGGCGCCCCGGCGGCGCTGATCCGCGAGATCGACGACACCGTCCGGATCAGCGTGGCCTCCGGCCAGCTGCCGGTCGAGCGGGCCCGCGAACTGCTGGCCGCGGCCGGCGCCGAGATCGCCGCCCTGGAGGACGACACCGTCTCGCTCTCCGTCTCGACCCGGCTCCCGGCCCCGGTGCTCAGCGCGCTGGCCGAGCAGAACGCGCTGCGCGGCCTCGAGGTGCGCGGCGCCACCCTGGAGGACGTCTTCCTCCAGCTGACCGGACGGGAGTTCCGCGCATGACCGCCCCCACCTCCACCGAGCCGACGGCCCCCGTCCGGCGCGGCGGCCCGGCCGGCCCCGACGGCGGGCCGGAGCGGGTCAGCGCCTTCTGGAGCCTGTCCCGCGCCATGCTCCTCGGCATGAAGCGCGACCGCACCGCGACGTTCTTCATCCTGCTCTTCCCGCTGGTCTTCCTGGTCTTCTTCGGCAGCGTGACCAAGGGCTCCAGCACCCCGCACGCCAAGGTCGCCCAGGTCGGCGCGGTGGCGCTGTTCGACTCCATCCAGGGCGACGAACGGGCCGGGCTGGACAAGGTCCTCACGATCACCAGGACCGACGACGAGGCCGCCACGCTGGAGAAGGTCCGCAAGGGCGACTTCGACGCGCTGATCAAGCAGGGCCCGGACGGCAAGGTCGAGCTGCGCTACACCGCCGCCGACCAGGTCCGGGCCGGCGCGCTCCAGGGCATCATCAACTCGGTGGTGCAGGAGGCCAACCAGCGGGCCACCCACCAGCCGCCGGCCTACGTCGTGGACGCCCAGCAGGTCGAGGACAAGGCGCTCAAGCCGATCCAGTTCCTCACCCCCGGCCTGCTCGGCTGGGCCGTCGCCACCGGCGCCGTCTTCGGTGCCGCGCTGACCCTGGTCAACTGGCGCAAGTCCAAGGTGCTGCGCCGGCTGCGGCTGGCCCCGATCAGCGCCGGCACGGTCGTCAGCTCCCGCATCCTGGTCTCGCTGCTGACCGCCTTCCTCCAGACCGCCGTCTTCCTGGTCGTCGCCACGAGCTTCTTCGGGCTCAAGCTCACCGGCGACTGGTGGCTGGTCCTGCCGCTGGTGGCCTGTGCGACGCTCGCCTTCATGTCGATCGGCCTGCTGGCCGGCTCCGTCGCCAAGACGGAGGAGGCGGCCAACGGCATCTCGCAGGTCATCGTGCTGCCGATGTCCTTCCTGTCCGGCTCGTTCTTCCCGATGGACGGCGCTCCGGGCTGGCTCCAGACCGTCTCCAAGGTCATGCCGCTGCACTACCTGGTCGACACCGCGCAGTCGGTGCTCACCCGCGGCGGCGGCGTCATGGACGCCCTGCCCACCATGGGCGGCCTGCTGCTCTTCGCGGCCGTGCTGACCGGTGTCGCCTGGAGGCTGTTCAAGTGGGAGGACGCCTGAGTGCGGCGGGCGTGAGCGGCCCGCGCTGACCGCTCCGCCCCACTCCGCCCCACTCCGCCGCTTCCCCGCGGCCCGCGCGGCCCGACGGGGTCGTACGCCGATGGTCCCGGTGTACGGCCCCGTCGGCGTCTGCGACCATGGTCGGGTGACAGAGATCCGGCGAGGCACGTTCAGCGAGGAGACCTTCTTCGACCAGGTCGGCGGCGAGCCGACCTTCCGGCGTCTGGCCCGGCGCTTCTACGAGGGCATCGCCGAGGACCCGTTGCTGCGGCCGATGTACCCCGAGGAGGACCTCGGGCCGGCCGAGGAGCGGATGGCGCTGTTCCTGATGCAGTACTGGGGCGGCCCGCGCACCTACAGCGACCACCGCGGCCACCCGCGGCTGCGGATGCGGCACGCGCCGTTCAAGGTCGACAAGGCGGCGCACGACGCCTGGCTGACGCACATGCGGGCCGCCGTGCACAGCCTGGAACTGCCCGCCGAGCACGAGCGGCAACTGCTCGACTACCTGACGTACGCCGCCGCCTCGATGATCAACACCCCGGGCTGAACCGCCGCACGCTCCGGCGCGCCGCGCCCGCCGCACCCGTCGGGCCCGACGGCGCGATCACCGGACCGGGCTGAGCCCCAGCCCCGCGCCCGGCGCGGCCGCGGTCCGCACCACCACCGAACCCGCCGGGGCGCTCAACCGCAGCCAACCACCCGCCCGGTGCACCGTGAGCGGGGCGCCGGGCTTCAGGAAGCCGATCACGTACGCGGCGTGCACCGCGCGCAGCGGCAACTCGGGCAGCGCGGCGACCGGGCGCGACCAGATCTCGTCCGCCAGCCGGTCCAGCACGTCACGGGTGCGGTGGTGGGCCGGAACGGCCTCGCTGCGCTCGCGGAACTCCCGCACCCCCGCCATCAGTTCGGGGTACACCTCGGCCACCGGCGGGGCGCCGACCGGCCGCCAGCCGGCCCGCGGCGGCAGCAGCCCGGCCCAGGCCGGGCCGGTCACCGGCGCGGGCAGCGCCACCGCACCCGCCTCCGCGTCCACGCCCTCCAGCAGCTGCCCGGCCGAGACCGTCAGGTCGACCGGCTCCCCCGGGCCGCTCAGCCGGGCGGTGCGGATCGCCAACGCGCCCGAGCCGCCCAGCGGCAACCGTCCGAAGACCGCCAGCACACCGTCGTCCCCGGCGTCCCCGGCGTCCCCACCGTCCCCGCCGGGCGCCACGGCCCGCAGCCGCACGGCCGCCGCCTTGTCGAAGCGCAGCAGGCGCAGCAGGAAGGCGGAGAGGTCGGCGGCCTCACCGGTGTCGGTCAGGGCGAGGCGGGCGGTGACGGTCAACGTGGCTCAGCTCGAATCGTCGTGGGGTTCGATCATCGTGCGGTCCGGTCGAAGGATCCGGTCGGGGCAGGTGTCCGGTCGGCGCAGGCGTCCGGTCGCGGCGGGCGTCCGGTCGCGGCGGTCCGGACTTTCAGACTGCCGCGACGGCCGGGGCCTCGTCCATGAAGCGGGAGAGGAACTCCCGCTCGACCGGCGAGATCCGGCGCGGCCGGCCCTCCGCCAGGTCGTAGGGGACGACCACGGTGGAGGCGCGGACGTACACCGTCTCGCTGCCGTCCTCGTGGACGTCCTTGATGTCGTAGGAGACCGTCAGCGAGGCGCTGCCGATGTGCGTCACCCGCGTCTCGACGATGACCGGCTCGGGCCGGTGCACCAGCGGGCGCTTGTAGTCGATCTCGTGGCGGGCCACCACCGAGCCGCCCGCGAACTCCCCGGCGCCGGCCTCGGCGGCCTGGGTGAACATGAAGTCGATCCGGGCCTCCTCCAGGTAGCGCAGGAAGACCACGTTGTTGACGTGCCCGAAGGCGTCCATGTCGGACCAGCGCAGCGGGCAGGCGTAGATGTGGCGAGCCACGGGTGTTCTCCTCGGTGTCCGGTGGCCCGTCGTCACGGACCGGCGACGGGCCGCGGCCCGGCAGGCCGCCCCGGAGGGCAGTCTGCCGGGCCGTCGTGACAGTCGGATGTCAGCCTCGGGTCAGCTTCTTGTACGTGGCCCGGTGCGGACGGGCCGCGTCGGCGCCCAGCCGCTCGATCTTGTTCTTCTCGTACGACTCGAAGTTGCCCTCGAACCAGAACCACTTGCTGTCGCCCTCGTAGGCGAGGATGTGGGTGGCCACTCGGTCCAGGAACCAGCGGTCGTGGGAGATGACCACGGCGCAGCCGGGGAACTCCAGCAGGGCGTTCTCCAGCGAGGAGAGGGTCTCCACGTCCAGGTCGTTGGTGGGCTCGTCGAGGAGCAGCAGGTTGCCGCCCTGCTTGAGGGTGAGCGCCAGGTTCAGGCGGTTGCGCTCACCGCCGGAGAGCACGCCGGCCGGCTTCTGCTGGTCCGGGCCCTTGAAGCCGAAGGCCGACACGTAGGCACGGGACGGCATCTCGACCTGGCCGACGTTGATCCAGTCCAGACCGTCGGAGACGACCTCCCAGAGGGTCTTCTTCGGGTCGATGTTGGAGCGGGTCTGGTCGACGTAGCTGATCTTGACGGTCTCGCCGACCTTGACCGTGCCGCTGTCCGGGGTCTCCAGGTCCTGGAGCATCTTGAACAGGGTGGTCTTGCCGGCGCCGTTCGGGCCGATGATGCCCACGATGCCGTTGCGCGGCAGCGTGAAGCTCAGGTCGTCGATCAGGACCTTCTCGCCGAAGGCCTTGTTGAGGTTCTGCACCTCGATGACGACGTTGCCCAGGCGCGGGCCCGGCGGGATCTGGATCTCCTCGAAGTCCAGCTTCCGCATCTTGTCGGCCTCGGCCGCCATCTCCTCGTAGCGGGCCAGACGGGCCTTGGACTTCGCCTGGCGGCCCTTGGCGTTGGAGCGGACCCACTCCAGCTCTTCCTTGAGGCGCTTGGCGCGCTTGGCGTCCTTCTGGCCCTCGACCTTGAGGCGCGACTGCTTGGTCTCCAGGTAGGTGGAGTAGTTGCCCTCGTACGGGTAGGCGCGGCCGCGGTCGAGCTCCAGGATCCACTCGGCGACGTTGTCCAGGAAGTACCGGTCGTGGGTGACGGCCACGACGGTGCCCTTGTACTTCTCCAGGTGCTGCTCCAGCCAGTTCACCGACTCGGCGTCCAGGTGGTTGGTGGGCTCGTCGAGCAGCAGCAGGTCGGGGGCCTCGAGCAGCAGCTTGCAGAGCGCGACGCGGCGCTTCTCACCACCGGAGAGCTTGGTGACCGGCCAGTCACCGGGCGGGCAGCCCAGGGCGTCCATGGCCTGCTCCAGCTGGGCGTCCAGGTCCCAGGCCTCGGCGTGGTCCAGCTCCTCCTGGAGCTTGCCCATCTCCTCGAGCAGCGCGTCCGAGTAGTCGGTCGCCATCAGCTCGGCGATCTCGTTGAAGCGGTCGAGCTTCCCCTTGATCTCCTTGACGCCGTCCTCGACGTTCTCCAGGACCGTCTTGGACTCGTCGAGCGGCGGCTCCTGGAGGAGCATGCCGACGGTGAAGCCGGGCGAGAGGAAGGCGTCGCCGTTGGAGGGCTGCTCCAGGCCGGCCATCATCTTCAGCACGGTCGACTTACCGGCGCCGTTGGGGCCCACGACGCCGATCTTCGCTCCCGGGAGGAAGCTGAGCGTCACGTCGTCAAGGATGACCTTGTCTCCGTGAGCCTTGCGCACCTTGCGCATCGTGTAGATGTATTCCGCCACGTGAGATCGCTCCGGCGTCGTCGGGAGTAATTCGGCTTGCAGCCTTCCATTGTGCCGCACCCGACCGGAACCCCCGAACCGCCCGGGGCGGCTCCCTCCGGGGTGGACGAACGCGAAGGCCCGGCCCCCCGCATCGACTGCGGGGAACCGGGCCGGTTCCGCTGCTCAGGACCTCAGGGAGTGGACTCCCCCGGCCCGTTCGGGCCGTTCGGGCCGTTCGGGCCGTTGAGGCCGGTCAGGCCGGTCAGGCGGTGGTGCGACCGTGGCGGCCGCGACGGCGCAGGACGAAGACGGCGGCGCCACCGGCCACGACCAGGCCACCGGCGACGGCGGCGATGATCGGGGTCGAGTCACTGGCACCGGTCTGGGCCAGGCCACCGGTGCCCGGGGCGGCGCTGGTGGTCGCCGGGGCCGGCTGACCGGCGCCGGTGCTCGGGGTGCCCGAGGGGGTGCCCGACGGGGCGGCGGTCGGCGTGCCGGTCGCGCCCGGGGTGGTCGGGGCGCCGGTCGGGGTCACACCGGTCTTGCAGTCGAGGACGCCCGTGAACTTCTTGGAGTAGCCGTTCGGACCGGCCACGGTGATGGCGTACTCGGTCTTCTCGGCGACCTTGACGAGCACGCTCTCGGTCTTGCCCGGCTGGACGGTCAGCTGCTGGGAGCCGACCGTGACGGCGCCGGCCTCGTCACCGCTGTTGGTCACGGAGACGCGCACGCCGTTGTTGGCGCACTCGACCTTGGCGGAGGAGTCGATGATCGCGCCCTTGCCCTGCTTCCAGGTGGCGTTGGCCGCGGCCGCGACGCTGACCTTGGTGGAGCCGGCCAGGATCATGGTCTGGCTGTGACGGCCCCGGTTGTCCACGTCGCTCATGAACACCCGGCCGCTGAGCACGTTGGCGTCGGCGCTGGCGTTGACGGCGGCCTTGCCGTCCGGGGTCCCGGCCGGGACGTCCAGGAACAGCTGGGTGTCCTTGGCGATCGGACCGGCCAGGGTGCCGTTGACCGGCTTGCCGTCCTTGTCCACCAGCTTGGCCTTGTCGGCGGCGTCACCGGAGACGGTCAGCTTGACCTCGTTGGCGCTGGAGTTCAGCGTGAACGGGCCGAGCTTGCTGCCGGACTTGCCGGACACGGAGTCCGGGGCCAGCGTCAGCGAGGGCTTGGGCTCGGCCGCGACGCCCTTGTTGACGTCGCTGACCAGGTAGTCGCGCAGCTTCTTGGCGTTGTCGTGCTGCGGGACGGCGTTCTTGTTGTCCGAGAACTTCCAGATCGCGGCCTGGGTCCCGGCGGCGGCGTCCTCGTCGCTCAGGCTGTCGACGTGGATGGCCGCGGCCAGGGACTTCAGGTTCGCCTGCGGGTACGAGTTCTCCAGGATCCAGCGGATCTTGGGGGCGTTGGCGTTGCTGTTGAGGGAGCTCGACGCCCAGTCCGACTCGTGGTACTTGGCGTTGCTGTCCAAGTAGACCGGGTTGTCGAAGTCGATGCAGTAGGTCTGGAGCTTCTCGCCCGCGGCCGTCTTCAGGGTGAAGAGACCGCCCTCGACGGTGCCCTTGCCCTGGACGTCGATCTTCTCGCCGAGCATGGTGTTCTGGACCACGGCGGTCACGCCCGATGCCGGGGTGTCGGCCGCCGCGGCCGCACCGGCTGCGAAGAGGCCTCCGCCCAGCGCAACGCTGGTCGTGAGCATGACAGTGGTTATACGGGACAGACTCCGCCCCTGCCTCTGGAACATCTGGGATCCCTCCGAGCAGGCCACGCCGAGTGGGCAGCCCGCGACTTGCCGTGCCCGCGCGTGCCGCCGGTGTGGGGCCGCTGCGGGTGTGAACCAGACGAATCCTATTGAGCCCCAGGGGCCCCGAAACCTCCATGCGAAATCAGGACGATTCCGTATCTGGATCGTTATCAACCCTCTCAGGTTCCACACAAGCTGACGATGTGCCAGAATCCATCCGCCACTTTCCGTTATCCGGAGTGGATTGCGACGTCGGGACAATCGGCTTCTCGATCAACGTATTTGTCGACAGAGAAGGTCACCGACCGGTCAGTGCGGCGCCGCCCGGACTTCACCGGTCCGCTCCCTCTCGGACACGTCACCCCCCTCCTCCGTCACCGACCGCACACCCGACGGCGCCTCAGCTGACCGAGGGTCCGCCGGCGCCGCCGAGGCCCTGCGCGCCTCCAGCGCGCTGACGATCCACCCCGGCACCGGCGCGTCCGCCGCCCGCGCCGCCTCCGCCGCGCCGGGCCCCGGGCCGCCGGGCGGCTGCCCGCGGACCCCGGAGGCTCGACGAAAGGCCGAGGTGCCGCGGGTGAGATCGTGCCCGACCGACCGGGCGTCGATCTCGGCCCGACTCCGCTTCACCTCGCCGTCCGTCCACTCGCGCACCCGCAGCCGACCCGTCACCAGCACCGGGTCCCCCTTGGCCAGGGAGCCGATCAGGTTCACCGCCAGCGCCCGCCAGGCCGTCACCCTCAGCCACTGCGTCTCGCCGTCCACCCAGCACGCCCGCTCGCGGTCGTAGCGCCGCTCCGTGCAGCCGAGCCCGAAGTTCGCCATCGGCACCCCGTTGGCGGTTTCCCCGTAGCTCACCTCCGTCGCCACATTGCCGAGCACCGTCACATGAGTCTCGTTCACAGCACACTCTCCGCTCTCGCCGATGCACCGTACGGAATCGAGCGGTGCGAGTTGAGAGTGCATCCGGAAGGAAATCCAGGGCCACCGACTTCGAAATCCTGTGGATAACTCGGCACAACAAAATGCTGCCGTCACCCGCAGGGGTGAATTTCGGCCTACCCGCAGCTCTCGGCCGGCCATCTCTTCGAGTCCATGACAACAAACCCCCAGACCGCCGCCCCCTCCGGCGGACGGCGGAACGCGGGTCGGCCGCCGTCCGTGCACGTCATCCGACCGGAGCAAGCCGAATACGGCCCCCCACCCGCACCCGCGGCGGGACATTCTCCGTGTCGAATCCATAACGGGTGGGGAGCCAGCCCCGTAACGACTGCACAACGTCCGGCACGGAACAGTCGCATACCGCTGCACTCACGGCCTTCACCTGCGATTATCGGACCGCTCCACCGAACCGACACACCAACGACGGTGTCGTCACAGCCGGCCGAGGAACTGGACACCCTTATCCTGTCCCCGACAGGGCGAGGGCTTACCAACCCCCACCCCCACCCTCTGGTACCGGTCGGACAGCGTGCGCCCCGGCGCTCGCCGCCCGATCCCGGCCGCGGTCACGCCCACCCCGGGCGCCGTCCGTCCCGCCCCCATAGCTCAGCGGATAGAGCACCCGCCTTCTAAGCGGTAGGTCGCAGGTTCGAATCCTGCTGGGGGCGCCACCTGCAATTCCGCAGGCCGTCGCGCCACCGGATACTTACCATGGTCACTCCGGACCTCGCAGTGATAACGACTCCGCGCACACGGTCCGTGACGATCCGTGCCGGACCCGCCACGAGGACACCGGAATTCCGGGCGAATCCCCACCGCCCCGGAAAACCGACCGGGGAAACCGGCCGCCGGCCTCCCCGGTTCAGCCCGCCAATCCCGCCAGATAGGCGTCGAGCAGGGCGATCTGCCGCTCGGCCGGGAACTCCTCCGGGGCGAACAGCGCCTGCACCACCAGCCCCAGCGCGAAGGCCTGCGCCCCCGCCGCGATCCCGGCGGGGTCCGCCCCGGCCGGGAGCTCACCGAGCCGCTGGGCGTCCGCCACGATCGCCGTGAGCGCCACCCGCGAGCGGGCGTACCGGCCCGCGTGCGCGGCCGCCAGCTCCGGGTCCGCCAGGGCGACGTCCCACGAGCCAACCCAGATCCGGTTGCCCGCCACGGCCCCCTCGTCCAGCGGGAGCACGTCGAGCAGTGCGGCCCGCAGCCGGGCCAGTCCGACCGGCGGAGGAGTCCCGTCGACGGGAGCGGTGCGCCGCGGCCGGGCCGCCGAGCGGCGGTCGAGCTCCTCCAGCGCATGGCTCAGCAGCGCCCGCTTGTTCGGGAAGTAGTGCGTCAACAGCCCGGTGGAAGCGCCCAGTTCGGCCGCCACCGCGCGCAGCGTCAACCCCTCGAAGCCCTTGCTGGAGAGCACCCGCCACACCCCCTCGGAGACTTCCGAGCGGCGGGCGTCATGGTCTCCACGGGCTGGCGTCATGGCGGCTATCCTACATACCAAACGTTTGTTATGAATGACTGCCGACCGCCCGCACCCACCCGTGAAAGGCCGCCCGTGTTTTCCGTACCGCTCACCGAGAACGCCGAACTGCGCCCGCTGGAGCCCTGGCAGGCCCCCGAGTTCCTGGCCCACATCGACCGCGCCCGGAGCCACACCGACCCGTGGATCCCGTGGGCCACCTTCTCCACCGACCTGGACTCGGCCCGCGCCACCCTCCAGCGCTACGCCGACGGCCAGGCGGTCGACGAGCGCCGGATCTACGGCATCTGGCGGGACGGCACGCTGGTCGGCGGGGTGATGTTCGTGAACTTCAGCGTCAAGACCGGCAACTGCGAGATCGGCGCCTGGACCGAGCCGGCCGGCGAGGGCGGCGGGCTGATCAGCGCCGCCGTGCGGCAACTGCTCGACTACGCCTTCGTCACCCGCGGCCTGCACCGCGCGGAGTGGTGGTGCTCGGCCGCCAACACCCGCAGCCGGGCGGTGGCCGAGCGCCTCGGCATGCGGCGGGACGGCGTACTGCGCGAGTGGTACCTGCACAACGGGGTCCGCCACGACAAGGAGATCTGGGCGATCCTGGCCCAGGAGTGGGCCGCCACGAAGGCCTGATGCGGAACCGGACCCCGCGCGGTCGGCCGTTGCCCGGAGCGCACCGCGCGTCCGGACCCGGGAACGCGGGAAGCGCGAACGCGAGAAGGGCGAACGCGAAGGGCAACGCGGAAGGCGCGAACGCGACAACGCGGCGACGCGAGAAGCGGGGCCGGGTGGACACCCCCGTGGTCCACCCGGCCCCGGCTCCCCGCCCGGCCCCCACTCAGGCCGCCAGCACCGGCTTCCCGGCCGTTTCCGCAGCCCCCGCGGCCCCCGCGGCCTCCGCCGACCGGAGCCGCAGCGCCAGCAGCAGCACCAGCGCCATCACCCCGCCCGCCGACAGGAAGACCACGTCCACCGCGTCGGTGAAGCTGCGCACCGCGTGCTCCCGGGCGGCACCGGTCAGCATCCGCACCGCGCCGAGCGATCGTCCGGGCTCGCCATCCTCGAAGACCCGGGCCAGCACCGTGCCGAAGAGCGCCGCGCCCAGCGCTCCGCCGAGGGTCTGGAAGAACCGGATGCCGGTGGTCGCCACGCCGAGCTGGTGGTGCGGAGCGGTGTCCTGCACCAGCGTGACCAGCTGCCCGATCAGCTGGCCGAAACCGGCGCCGAGCAGGGCGAGTTCGGCGCCCACCGCCCACAGCGGGGTGTCCGGCCCGCTAAACCCGAGCAGCGCCAGGGCCAGCGTCCCGCAGATGGCGCCGGCCGCCAGGAAGGTCCGCGGCGCGTGGCCGCGGGCGAGCAGTCGGGTGACCAGCAGGCCGATTCCGGTCATCCCGGCCGCCATCGGCATCAGGTACAGGCTGGCCGTGGTCGGGGCGATCCCCCGGGCGATCTGCAGGTAGATCATCACGTACACGATCGAGCCGGTCATCCCCATTCCGACCAGACCCTGGACGGCGAAACCGATCCGCACGACCGGGATCCGGAACAGCGACAGCGGCAGCACCGGTTCGGCGGCGGTGGCCTGGCGCCACAGGAACAGGCCGAGCGCGGCCAGGGCGGCGGCGGCCAGGCCGGTGATCTGCGGGGAGGTCCAGGCGTAGTCCTTGCCTCCCCACTCGGTGACCAGCAGGAGCCCGGTGGCGAAGGCGGCAGCCAGCGCGGCGCCGAGGAAGTCCAGGCCGCGTCGGCGGACGGTCCGCGGCAGCTCGATCACCAGGGCGACGCCGACCACCACGAGCAGGCCGAGCGGCAGGTTGACGTAGAAGATCCACCGCCAGCCGAGGTGGTCGGTGAACAGCGCCCCGACCAGTGGTCCGACGGCCATGCCGAGGCCCGCGACGATGCCGCCCATGGCACCGCCCCTGCCGCCGCCTCGTTCCTCCGGCTTCTGGAGGTGGGCCATGACCACCATGGTGACGCTCATCAGCCCGCCGCCGCCGACGCCCTGGACGGCCCGGAAGGCGATCAGCTCGCCCATCGACTGCGCCGCCCCGCACAGCGCCGAGCCGAGCAGGAAGGTGCCGAGCGCGCCCAGCAGCACCCGCTTGGCCCCATGGACGTCGCAGAGCTTGCCGTAGAGCGGGAGCAGCGCGGTGGCAGCCAGGGCGAACGCGCTGACCAGCCAGGGGAGTCGGTCGACGCCGTGAACGGGGTCGAGGTCCCGGACGATCGGCACCGTGGCCGCCGAGACGATGTTCGAGTCGAGCACGGCCAGCACGATCGTGACCAGGCAGAGCAGCATGCCCAGCCGGCGTCGAGCGTCCTTCGTCGGGCCGGCGCCGAGGCCGGGACTTGAGGCGTGCGGAGCGGCGGATGCCATCGGTGAGTCCCCCCGATTCGGTGGAGTTCGGCCCGGACCGGCGGGCTCCGGCGGGCTCGCCACCACCATGGCAGCAATCTTGGACCGGGTCAATTCTTCATCCTGACCAATCTTTCTGCCGAGCACATGCTTCGTCTCGGTCAAGGTTTGTCCCTGGTACAGTCAGCCCATGGCGATCCACTCCGGCCTGGACCTCGGCCCCCACCGCGACCTCGGCGCGCTTCCGCTGCGCGAGCGCAAGAAGATCCAGACCGGGCTCCGGATCTTCCGCACGGCCATCGGGCTGTTCGCCGAACGCGGCTTCGACCAGGTGTCGGTGGCCGAGATCGCGGCCGCGGCCGAGGTGTCCAAGATGACCGTCTTCAACTACTTCCCCACCAAGGAAGACCTGGTCATGGGCCCGATGGAGCAGCACCTCGACGAGCCGGTGCGGGTGGTGCGCGACCGCGCCCCGGGCACCTCGGCGGTCGCGGCGCTGCGCGAGCACTTCCTCGTCGCGCTGGCGAGGCACGATCCGGCCACCGGCCTGAACGACGACCAGGTGGTGCTGGACGTGATCAGGCTGATCCACGCGACCCCCGCGCTCGCGATGCGGGCCGGCGCCGCCTTCGACCAGCGCGCCCAGTCCCTGCTCGCCGCCGAACTTCTCACCCAGGACCCGGCCCACGACGAGCTGACCGCCCGGGTCGCTGCCGCCCAACTGCTGGCCGTCCGACTCACCCTGATCGGCGGCAACCACGAGCGGATGCTGGCCGGCGATAGCGCCGCCGACGCCCTGCCCGCCGCGCTCGACAGGGCCCGCCGTGCCTTCGCCCTGGTCGAACAGGGCCTCGGCGACTACTGCACCCGCCCCGCCTGAGAGAGTGGGCGCACCACGACCGACCGGAGGTGCGCATGGACCAGCCACTGCTCACGCGGGACCGCTCCACCCTGCCCGCCCAGGCCGACGGCCTGAACGCCTACGTCGGCGAGGACGGTGTCGCGGTGCTGGAGATCGCGCGCCCGCACCGTCGCAACGCGGTGACCCTGGCCGTCTGGCGGGCGCTGCCCGAGGCCCTGGCGCGGATCGCCGAGCAGGAGGGCGTGCGCGCCCTGCTGCTGACCGGCGCCGGGAACACCTTCAGCGCCGGCGCGGACATCACCGAACTGGCCGAGGTCTACGCCGATCCCCGGCGCGCGGACGCCTACCACGCGATCAACGTGGCCGCCGAGGAGGCGCTCGCGGCCTTCCCCCACCCGACGATCGCGGTGGTGCACGGCGCCTGTGTGGGGGGCGGCTGCCAGCTGGCCGTCGCCTGCGACCTGCGCTTCGTCGCCGAGAACGCCCGGTTGGGGATCACCCCGGCCAAGCTCGGCGTGGTCTACCCGGCGGTGCCGACGGTGCGGCTGGCCCGGCTGGTCGGCCCGGCCCGGGCCAAGTACCTTCTGTTCTCCGGCGAGTTGGTGTCCGGCCGGGACGCACTGCCGCTCGGCCTCGCGGAGAAGGTCCTGCCGGTCTCCGAACTGGACGCCGCCGCCCTGGAGTTCGCCAGGCTGCTGACCACCCGCTCGACCCAGACCATCGGCGCGGTCAAGGCCGCGCTCGCCGTCCCGCCGGAGCTGGCGGCCGAGGCTCTGGAGCCGTGGGAGCGGCGCTCCCGGGAGGCCTCGGACGTGCACGAGGGCCTGGCCGCCTTCCTGGAGGGCCGCCCGCCCCGCTTCTGACCCCGCCCCGCTTCTGACCCCGCCCCGCTGCTGGCCCCGCTGCGTTACTGTCCCCGTCCCGCTGCTGGCCCCGCTGCGTCACTGGACCCCGTCCCGCCACCGCCCCGACCGCACTGTCGGCCCCCGCCGAGCCGGCCGGGCGGTGGCACCGGCGACTCGCGTACGATCATCCGACCGACGCCGAGCCGCCGACCGCCGCCCCCTTCCGCACCGGAGCACCCACCCCGATGACCGCCGAGGCCACGACCGCCCCCGCCAGCCGGACGACCTGGGCCCGGCGGGTCACCGACGGCGTCGAGCCGAAGAACGTGATCATCGTGGTCTGCCTGCTGATCGGCGGCCTGCGCTACGGCCTGACCGGTCTCGGCTGGGGTGCCTTCGCGGCGCTGTTCGCGGCCGTCATCCCCACCCTGTTCATCCAGCGCGGCATCCGCAAGGGCACCCTGGAGGACCGCCACGTCGGACACCGCCGGCGCCGGCTGACCGTCATCCCGTTCATCATGGGCTCGGTGCTGACCAGCTTCGCGGTGATGATCGGGCTGGACGCCCCCGCCGACCTGACCGCCATGGTGGCGGCGATGTTCGCCTCGCTGGTCCCGATCCTGGTGATCACCGTCTGGTGGAAGGTCTCCGTGCACACCGCCGTGGCCTCCGGCGCGGTGGTCTGCCTCGGCATCGCGCTCGGCCCGCTGTGGCTGCTGCTCTACCCGCTGGTCGCGGTGATCGGCTGGTCCCGGGTGGTCCTGCGGGACCACACCACCGCGCAGACGGTCGTCGGCGCGGTGGTGGGCGCGGTCACCGCCGGGCTCACCTTCTGGCTGGCCCGGTAACCGCTCGGGCGGGGCACCGGCGCAGCCCGGTAGCCGCTCGGGCGGGGCGCCGGCGCAGCGCGGTAGCCGGCCGGGCGGGGCACCGCCGGCGCAGCCCGGTAGGCCGGGCCGCCGGTCCGTGGAGCCCGCCCCACCCGGCGCCGGTCAGCGGATCGGTATCCCGGAGATCGCCCGGGCGATGACCAGCCGCTGGATCTCGCTGGTCCCCTCGAAGATCGAGTAGATCGCGCTGTCCCGGTGCATCCGCTCCACCGGGTACTCCCGGGTGAAGCCGTTGCCGCCCAGGATCTGCATCGCCTGCGCGGTGACGTACTTGGCCGTCTCGCCCGCGTACAGCTTGGACATCGAGCCCTCGGCCGCCGTGAACGGCTGGTTGTTGGCCGCCATCCAGGACGCCCGCCACACCAGCAGCCGGGCCGCGTCGATCCGGGTCTTCATGTCGGCGAGCTGGA
Source organism: Kitasatospora sp. NPDC001539 (assembly GCF_040298565.1). NCBI lineage: Bacteria > Bacillati > Actinomycetota > Actinomycetes > Kitasatosporales > Streptomycetaceae > Kitasatospora > Kitasatospora sp. NPDC001539. The sequence goes on from NZ_JBEPAK010000060.1 coordinate 18,320, forward strand.
AGGCCACGCCCTGGTTGTCGATGATCGGACGGCCGAACTGCTCCCGGGTCTTCGCGTAGTCCAGCGCCACCTCGTACGCGGCCCGGGCGATGCCGATCGCCTGCGCGCCGACGGCCGGCCGGGAGGCCTCGAAGGTGGCCATCGCCGCGTTGCCCTTGCCGCCGGAGCGCTTGGCTCCCTCGCGGGCCCGGGCCAGCCGCTCGTCCAGCTTCTCCTTGCCGCCGAGCAGGCAGCTGCCGGGCACCCGGACGCCGTCGAGCACCACCTCGGCGGTGTGCGAGGCGCGGATGCCGTGCTTCTTGAACTTCTGGCCCTGGCTCAGCCCGGGGGTGCCCGGCGGGACGACGAAGGAGGCGTGCCCGCGCGTGCCGAGCTCCGGGTCGACGCTCGCGACCACGACGTGCACGGCGGCGATCCCGCCGTTGGTGGCCCAGGTCTTGGTGCCGTTCAGCACCCACTCGTCCTTGGCCTGGTCGTAGACGGCCCGGGTGCGCAGCGCGCCCACGTCGGAGCCGGCGTCCGGCTCGGAGGAGCAGAACGCGGCCACCTTGACGTCGTCCGGGGTGCCGAACATCTGCGGCGTCCAGGTGCCGATCTGCTCGTCGGTGCCGTTGGCCAGCACCGCGACGGCGGCGAGCGTCGTGCCGACGATGGACAACCCGATGCCCGCGTCCCCCCAGAAGAGCTCCTCCATGGCGATCGGGATGCCGACGCCGGAGGGGTCGAAGTACTGCTGGGCGTAGAAGTCCAGCGAGTAGATGCCCAGTTTGGCGGCCTCCTGGATGATCGGCCAGGGGGTCTCCTCGCGCTCGTCCCACTCGGCGGCGGCCGGGCGCATCACGTCGGCGGCGAAGCCGTGCAGCCAGTCGCGTACGGCGAGCTGGTCCGCGCCCGGGTCCAGCGAGAACGTGCTGCTCATGGTGCATTCCTCCGAAGAAGGGGTACGGCCGACCGGGGTGTTACCTCGGGTAACACCGTCGGAGTCTGCTACTGATTGGTAACCGGTGTCAACGGCCGACACCCCCCAGCATCCGAGGAGCAGCGCATGTCCCGAGAGCCCCGCCGCGAGCAGCTGCTCAACGCCGCCGACCGGGTCATCCAACGCGAGGGGCCGGGCGCCAGCATGAACGCCATCGCCGCCGAGGCCGGCATCACCAAGCCGATCCTCTACCGGCACTTCGGCGACCGGAACGGCCTGATCGGAGCCCTCACCGAGCGGCACACCAGCGGCCTGCTGGCCGCGATCCGGGCCGCCCTGGCCGAACCGCTGGAGCGCCGCGACCGGGTCGAGCACGTCCTGGACACCTACCTCGCCGGGATCGAGGCCCGCCCGCAGGTCTACCGGCTGCTCACCCACCCGGAACCGGGCGACCCGAGCGGCGCCGGCAACGCGCTCGCCCCCGCCCTGCGGCAGATCGCCGAGGAGATCACCCGGGCCGTCCAGAGCCAGGTCGACCTCGGCGCCGACCGCGACCTCCTCGCCGAGGCCTGGGGCCGCGGCATCACCGGCATGGTGCTGGCCGCCGGGGACTGGTGGCTGGAGACGAAGCCCTGCACGCGCACCCGCATGGTGCAGGCCCTTGCCGACCTGCTCTGGGGCCGACTGGCCGCCGCCGCGGACCTGCCCACCGCCGTCCTGCCCAGCCCCGTCCCGCCCGGCGGCCCGACCGAGCCCGCCACGGACTGAGCCGCCCCGGACCGCCCCGCCGTGAACCGCCCCGCCGTGGACCCACCCCTGCGATCCGAACTTCCCCTCGGCGCAGGGCCCTTGTGCCGCGCACCGCGTCACGGGCATCATCGGGCCCCCACCCCCCGCCGTGCGAGGTCCCGATGCGCCTGCGCCGCACCGCCGTTGCCCTGCTGCTCGCCCTCACCGCCGTCCTGACCGCCGGGGCCGCCGCCACCGCGCCCCCGGCCGCCGCCCACGGCGCGCCCCGGGACCGCTTCCCCACCGGCACGGCCACCGCCCCGGACGGCCGCACCGCGCTCATCGACGCCCAGGGCCGCCACCTCCGGCTGCGCGGCTTCAACCTCGACAAGTACGGCGAGGCGACCGGGGCCGACCTCGACTCCGTCGCCGCCCAGGGCTTCACGCTCGTCCGACTGCCGGTCTCCTGGACCAGGCTGGAGCCCGAGCGCGGCCGCCTCGCCCCCGCCGAACTCCACCGCCTCCAGCAACTCCTCACCCGGGCCGACCAGCTGGGCCTGCTCGTCCTGGTCGACTTCCACCAGGACGTCTACGGGCCGAAGTTCGGCGGCGGCACCAACGGCATCCCGCTCTGGGCCACCCGCGACGACGGCCTGCCCTTCACCCCCGACCCGCACGACTGGTTCGCCGGCTACTTCCAGCCCGCCGTCCAGGCCGCCTTCCGCCACCTCTACGACGACCCCGACCTGCGCGCCTGGCAGGCCGACTTCTACACCCGGCTGGCGCGCGAACTGCGCGGTCACCGTTCCCTGCTGGGCTACGACCTGTTCAACGAACCGTTCGGCCCGGTGGACGGCGACCCGAGCGATCCGGCCGTCCTGGCCGCCGCCTCCGCCGCCCTGGAACAGGGCCGGCTCGCCGAGATGTACCGCCGGCTGATCACCGCGGTGCGCCGGGTCGACGCCCGCGCCTGGCTGTTCGTCGAACCGACCGTCCTGGTCGGCCAGGGCGTGCCGACCAGGCTGCCCGGCTTCACCGACCCCCGGCCGGGTGCGCCCCGGCTCGGCTACGCCCCGCACTTCTACGACACCGCGGTGGAGAACGGCGCCGACTGGGACCCCGCCGACGGCTTCGTCGAGCAGTACACCGCCGCGATCACCGGCTACCCCGCCGCGAACCGCCTGCCGGTCCTGGTCGGCGAGTGGGGCCCGCCGGACGCGCGCACCCCGGGCAACACCCTCCTGGTCCGCCGGCAGGTCGCCGCGATGGACGGCTTCGCCGAGGGCTGGACCATGTGGTACTGGTGCCGCGGCACCGGCGGCTACTGCGCGCTCGATCCGGCCGGACGCCCCGCCCCCGGCGACGGGCCCGCCTTCGGCCCGTACCCGGTGGCCGTCGCCGGCACCGACGTCCGCACCGACGTCCGCACCGGCACCGCCACCGATCCCGCCGCTCCCGGAGCCTCCGCCACCGGAACCACTGCCACCGGAACCGCCGCCACCACCGTCCGCTGGTACGCCGACGGCACCGGACACAGCACCGAACTCGTGCTGCCGGCCGCCGCGTTCCCGCACGGAGCCCGGGTCGCCGTCTCCCCCGCCGATGCCCGCACCGAGGTCGGGCAGCCCGCGGACGGACGAGCGGGAACGGTCCGGATCCGTCTCCCGCACGCCCGCCCGGGCACCCCGGTGACGGTCGTGCTCACCCCCCGGTGACGATCAGGCCAGCCCCCGGCGGGCCAGCAGCGGCCCGGTCTCCGGCGCCCGGCCGACCACCGCGCGGAAGGACTCCAGCGGGTCGCGGCTGAACCCGCGCGCCAGCAGCTCCCGCCGGAACAGCTCACCGCTGTCCCGCACCGGCTTCCCGTTGGTCTCGAACCACTGCACGGTGTCCGCGTCCAGCACCTCCGACCAGATGTACGCGTAGTACCCGGCGCTGTAGCCGCTGGAGAAGATGTGCTGGAAGTAGGGCGTGCGGTAGCGCGGCGGGATCGCCGGGACGACGATCCCCGCCTCCGCCAGCGCCCGCGCCTCGAACTCCTCGGCGTCCGCGACCTCGGCGCCCTCCGGCAGGGTGTGCCACGCCCAGTCCAGCAGCGTGGCGGCCAGGTACTCCACCGTCCGGAAGCCCTGCCCGAAGCCCTCGGCGGCCCTCATCCGCTCGACCAGCCCGGCCGGCAGCGGCTCCCCGGTCTCGTGGTGGCGGGCGTAGTTGGCCAGCACCTCCGGCCGGACCATCCACATCTCGTTGACCTGGGAGGGGAACTCCACGAAGTCCCGCGGCACCGCCGTGCCGGCGAACAGCGGGTAGGTGACGTCCGAGAACAGCCCGTGCAGCGCGTGCCCGAACTCGTGGAAGAGCGTGCGCACCTCGTCCCAGCCGAGCAGGGCCGGCTCACCGGGCGCCGGGCGCGGGATGTTGAGGTTGTTCAGGACCACCGGCCGCCGTCCGGTCAGTCCGCACTGGCCGACCAGCTCGTCCATCCACGCGCCGCCGCGCTTGGACGCCCGGGCGTGGAAGTCGCCGATGAACAGGCCCAGGGAGGCGCCGTCCTCCTCGAACACCTCGAAGACCCGGGCGTCGGGGTGGTGCGCCGTCAGCTCCGGCCGCTCGGTGAAGGTCAGCCCGTACGCGAGCCCCGCGGCGAAGAACACGCCGTCCTTCAGCACCCGCTCCAGCTCGAAGTACGGGCGCAGCGCCGCCGCGTCCACCTGGTAGGAGGTCTGCCGGACTTTCTCCGAGTAGTACGCCCAGTCGTGCGCGGCGATCTCGTCGATGCCGTCCGCGGCCGCCACCTTGGCCAGCTCGGCGGCCTCCCGGCGGGCGTTGGCCACGGCCGGCTCGACCAGCCGGGCCAGCAGGCCGGAGACCGCCTCCACCGTCCGGGCCGTCTCGTCCGCCACCACGTACGCGGCGTGGCTCGGGTACCCCAGCAGCGCGGCCCGCTCGGCGCGCAGCGCGGCCATCCGGATCGCCAGCGGGCCGTTGGCCTCGCCGCCGCGGGCGAGCGAGGCGGCGAGCAGCCGCTCGCGCACGGACCGGTCGCTGAGCTGGGCCAGTTCGGGCTGGCCGGAGGTGCTCTTGAGGCTGAGCACGTACTTGCCCTCGTGGCCGAGCACCCGGGCGTTCTCCGCGGCGGCGGCGATCGCTCCCGAGGAGAGGCCGGCCAGTTCCTCGGCGGAGTCCACCACGAGCGCGGCGGCGCGGGTGGCCGCGTTCACGTTCTGCTGGAACGTGGTGCCCAACGCGGCCAGTTCGGCGTTCAGTTCGCGCAGCCGCTCCTGCTCGGCCCCGCCGAGCCGGGCGCCGGAGCGGACGAAGGCGGTGTACCGGCGCTCCAGCAGGCGCAGCGACTCCGGGTCCAGACCGAGGTCCGCCCGGGCCTCGTACAGCGCCTCGATCCGGGCGAACAGCCGCTGGTCCAGGTGGATCGCGTCGTGGTGGGCGGCGAGCAGCGGGCTCACCTTCGCCTCCACCTCGTCCAGCAGGTCGGTGGTGTCGGAGGAGGACTGGTTGCGGAACACCGCGTCCACCCGGCGCAGCAGTTCGCCGGAGCGCTCCAGCGCCACCAGGGTGTTCTCGAAGGTCGGCGCCTCGCGGGAGTCGGTGATCGCCGCGATCTCGGCCAGCTGCTCGGCCATCCCGCGCTCGTAGGCGGGCAGGTAGTGCTCCTGCCGGATCTCGGCGTAGGGCGGCAGTTGGTACACCAGGGGGCTGGGCGTGAAGAACGGGTTCTCGGTCATTTCGCCGACCATACGCGGTGTCACCGGGCCTGCCCATACGCCCCCGGGGCGCGGTTGTGCCCGGTTGTCGGACCCACCCGATAACGTCGACGCCGTGGGTCCGCCACCCGCACGTCCGTGCCCCCATCCGCACGTCCGACCGCCCGCCCGACTGCCTGACCGCCCACCCGCCGCCTGCCCGACTGCCCTGTCAACCGACCACAGACCAACCGACCGCGAACCGCCCGCCCGCTCGCTCGCCGGAGAGGAGACGCCCCCGTGGCCCCCAGAACCGCCCTCGTGCCCGACCCGCACGGCCCCGGCGGCCGCCTCCAGCCGCTGGACGACGCCGGGGCGCCGCTCGGTCCACCGGAGGCCGTCCGCGACCTCGCCGCCGCCGTGGCCGCCCGGGAGGCCGCCGGGAGCGGCGCTCCGCCCGGGCCCCGCTGGGTCTGGGCCGCCGCCGACTCCGGGTACGCCCCGCTGCTGCCCCGCCTTCCCGACCGCCTCGCCCGCTGCCACGACCTGCGGCTGGTCGAGGCCCTGCTGCTGGGGCACGAGGGCCGCATCGGCGCGCCGCGCTCGCTCGGCGCCGCCTGGTCCCGGCTGCACGGCCTGCCCGTCCCGGACGACCTGCCCGAACCGGGCCTGGCCGACGCGGACGACGGCCAGGACACCCTGTTCGCCCCCGACCGCCTCCAACTACCGCCCGGCGTCGACCCCTTGGCCGCCGTGGTGGCCGTGCACGCCGAGCAGCAGCGGCGGATCGCCGCCATCGCCGATCCGGCCGCCCGGCAGCGCTTCCGGCTGCTGGTCGCCGCCGAGTCCGCCGGCGCCCTCGCGGCCGCCGAGATGGCCCACGACGGGCTGCCCTGGCGCGCCGACGTCCACGACCGGCTGCTGACCGAGCTGCTCGGCCCGCGCCCCACCGTGCCCGGCACCCAGCCCCGGCGGCTCGCCGACCTCGCCGTCGAGCTGCAGCAGGCCCTGGGCGCCAAGCCGTTCAACCCCGACTCGCACACCCAGGTGCTGCGCGCCTTCGCGGAGGCCGGCATCCAGCTCGGCTCCACCCGCTCCTGGGAGCTCAGGGGCATCGACCACCCGGCCGCCCGGCTGCTGCTGCGCTACAAGGAGCTCTCCAGGATCCACGTCGCCCACGGCTGGGCCTGGCAGGACGCCTGGGCCCGCGGCGGCCGCTTCCGTCCCGAGTACGTCGTCGGCGGTGTGGTCTCGGGCCGTTGGGCCAGCCGCGGCGGCGGCGCCCTGCAGATCCCGCGCATCCTGCGCCGCGCCGTGGTCGCCGACCCGGGCTGGCTGCTGGTGGTCGCCGACGCCGCCCAGCTGGAGCCGCGGGTGCTCGCCGCACTCTCCCAGGACGCCGGGCTGGCCCGCACCGCGGCCGGCGGCGACCTCTACGAGGCGCTCGCCGCGACCGCCTTCCAGGGGGACCGCGACAAGGCCAAGCTCGGTCTGCTCGGCGCCATGTACGGGCAGACCAGCGGCGACATCGGCCCGCTGCTGAACACCCTGCGCCGCCGCTACCCCGCCGCGATGGGCTACGTCGAGGCCGCCGCCCGCACCGGCGAGGACGGCGGCGTGGTCGCCTCCCGGCTCGGCCGGGTCTGCCCGCCGGCCTCCGCCGCCTTCCTCGACCTCACCGAGGCCGACGCCGTCGGCGAGACGGGCGGTCGCACCGCCCGCGCCCGTGGCCGGTTCACCCGCAACTTCGTCATCCAGGCCAGCGCCGCCGACTGGGCCCTCACCCTGATCGCCGCGCTGCGCCGACGGCTGGCCGAACTGCCGGCCGCGACCCCCGCGGACCGCCCGCACCTGGTGTTCTTCCAGCACGACGAGGTGATCGTGCACACCCCGGCCAACCTGGCCGACGAGGTGGCCGCCGCCGTCGCCGAGGCGGCCGAGGAGGCCCGCCGGCTGGTGTTCGGCGACACCCCGGTGCGGTTCCCGCTCAGCACGGCGGTGGTGGACTGCTACGCGGACGCGAAGTAGCCGCCCGGGGGTGTCCGCACGGTCGGCGCTCCCGACGGGAGCCGCCGCGCACCCCTACGGCAGTTTGCGGAAGGACCACGCCTCCTCGGCCGCCGCGACCACCTCGGCCAGCCCCGCCCCGGTGGAGGCCGTGACGGCGGCCGCGACCGCGCCCTCCACGAACGGCGCGTCCACCAGCCGCACGCCCGGGCGCGGCTCGTCCTCCAGCACGGTCACCGCGGTGAGCACCGAACTGCCGAGGTCCGGCAGCACGACCACGCCCGCCCCGCCGTCCGCCTCCGCGATCGCCCCGGCGATCAGCTCGTAGCTGGTGCCGAGTCCGCCGTCCTCCGTCCCGGCCGCGACCACCACGCGCACGCCGTCGGAGGCGAGTTCGCCGAGCAGCTCGCGCAACCCGGCGGCCAGTGCGGCGCTGTGCGAAACCAGAACGATGCCCACCCGCTCAGTCATGCGCCCGACCCTACGGGCCCGGCCGCTGCTCCGGGAGGGTGAGTGCGATCCCGCGTGTCGCACCCCGTGCCCCGCACCCCCGTCTGGCGTAGCGTCGGCTCGGGGGCCGTTCGATCCGACCGGCCCGCGCGCCCGCACCACCACGCACGGCGTCCGCCGCCACGGCGTCCCGGTACCGGAACCGCCGGAACCGCTGGGTCGCCGCAGGCGCCCGGGTCGCCGGGGCATCACGGCCATCGAGGGAGCGAAGAGCGTTGAAGAATCTGATCAACACCCCGGAGAGCGTCCTGGAGGACACGCTGGCCGGGATCGCCGCGGCCCACCCCGAGCTGGCGGTGGACATCCCCAACCGGGTGATCACCCGGGCCGCCCGCCCGGCCGGCCCGAAGGTCGCACTGATCTCCGGCGGCGGCTCCGGGCACGAACCGCTGCACGGCGGATTCGTCGGGCCCGGCATGCTCGACGCCGCCTGCCCCGGCGAGGTGTTCACCTCGCCCGTCCCGGACCAGATGCTGGCTGCCGCCAAGGCGGTGGAGAACGGCGCCGGGGTGGTCTTCGTCGTGAAGAACTACACCGGCGACGTGATGAACTTCGAGCTCGCCGCCGAACTCGCCGCCGAGGAGGGCCTGGAGGTCCGCACCGTCCTGGTCAACGACGACGTCGCGGTCGAGGACTCCACCTGGACGGCCGGGCGCCGGGGCACCGGCGCGACCGTCCTGGTGGAGAAGACCGCCGGTGCGCTGGCCGAGCGCGGCGCCGCTCTGGACGAGGTGGCCGCGCTGGGCGAACGGGTCAACGCGGCCTCCCGTTCCTTCGCGATCGCGCTGACCGCCGCCACCGTCCCGGCCGCCGGCAAGCCCGGCTTCGACCTGCCCGAGGACGAGATCGAGGTCGGCGTCGGCATCCACGGCGAGCCCGGCCGCCGCCGCGAGAAGCTGCGGCCGGCCCGTGAACTGGCCGCCGAGGTGGTCGGGACCGTCCTCGCCGACCACCACCTGACCCCGGGCGACGAGGTGATCGCCCTGCTCAGCGGCCTGGGCGCGACGCCGCTGCTGGAGCTGTACGTGGTCTACGGCGAGGTCGCCGCCCGGCTCGCCGAGCACGGCATCACGGTGGCCCGCAGCCTGGTCGGCAACTACGTCACCAGTCTGGACATGGCGGGCTTCTCGCTCACCCTCACCAAGGCCGACGCCCAGCTCCTGGAGCTCTGGGACGCCCCGGTCGACACCCCCGCCCTCAAGCGGGCCTGAGGCGGACGCCCGATGGACTTCGACACCACGCTCGCCGAGGCCTGGATCCGCGCGATCGCCGCGGCCGTCGACCAGGAGCAGACCCGGCTCACCGAACTGGACTCCGCGATCGGCGACGGCGACCACGGCAGCAACCTCCGGCGTGGCTTCACCGCAGCCCTGACCGCCCTGGACGGCCTCCGGCCGGACGGCCCCGGCGCCGTCCTCGGCAAGACCGGCACCACCCTCGTCTCCAAGGTCGGCGGCGCCTCCGGTCCGCTCTACGGCAAGGCCTTCCGTGCCGTCGGCGCCGCCCTGCCCGAGGCCGCCGCCCCGGCCGCCCTCGCCGAGGCCCTGGCGTCCGGCCTGGACGCCGTCCGCGCGCTCGGCAAGGCCGATCCCGGCGACAAGACCATCGTCGACGCCTGGACCCCGGCCGTCGCGGCCTTCCGCCACGCGGCCGCCACCGGCGCGGACCTGCCGGAGGCGGCGGCCGCCGCCGCCGAGGCCGCCGAGCAGGGCGCCCGTGACACGGTGCCGCTGCGGGCCCGCAAGGGCCGCGCCTCCTACCTCGGCGAACGCAGCATCGGCCACCAGGATCCCGGCGCCACCTCCACCGCCCTGATCTTCCGCGCCCTCGCCGAGGTCACCGCCGGCTGACCCCCGCGCCGTGGCTCCCGGGCCCGGTCCGGCCGGGAGCCACCAGGCCGGCGAGCCACGCAACCCGGGAGTCACACGCCCCGAGAGCCACACGCCCCCAGAGCCACACGCCCCCAGAGCCACGCGGCCCGTGAGCCGCGAGCCGCAGGACGACCCGGCGGCGGAGCCGTCAGTCCGTCCGGGTGATCAGCAGCAGCAGCGCGTCGTCCCGCAGCCCTCCGCCCGTGTGCGCGAGCAGATCGGCGTACACCCGCTCCACCGCCGCCTCCAGTTCGCCCGGCGAGCGCGCCGCTCCCCGGACCAGCGGCCCGACCCGCTCCGCCAACGGGTAGAACTCCCCGCTCCGCCGGTGCCGGGCCTCGATCACGCCGTCCGTGCAGAGCACCAGGACGTCCTCCTTGCCGAACGGCTGCCCCCACGTGGCCGGCTCCCCCGCCGCGAGCCGCCCGAGGCCGAGCGGCACCCACGGGTCCGGCGCGTCCAGCACCTGCGCCCGCCCGTCGCCGTCGACCCGGATCGGCGGCACGTGGCCGTACTGCAGCAGCTCCATCGCCCCGGGCCGCCGGAACTCCACGAACAGGGCGGTGGTGAAGTCCCCGTCGGGCGCGTGCCGCTCGACGCTGGCCTCGACCCGCGCCGCGACGCCCTGCAGCCCGGTCTCGTCGTACGCGGCCTCGCGGAACGCGCCGAGCACCACCGCCGCCGTCTGGACCGCCGCGAGCCCCTTGCCGCGGACGTCCCCGACGGCGACCCGCGTCCCGTGCGGCGTCTCCAGCACCGAGTACAGGTCCCCGCCGATCCGCGAGGCGTCCGCCGCCGACACGTACCGCACGGCCAGCCGCAGCGGACCGACCGCCGGCCCCGGCAGTCGCAGCAGGGCCCGCTGGGCGGCCTCGGCCACGGAGCTGACCGCGGCGAAGGCCGCCGCCCGCCGCATCCTGATCTTGGCCACCCAGGCCGAGAAGGCCGTCAGGACCAGGTAGCTGACCATCGCACCGTAGAGGAAGCGTGCGTCGTTGATGTTGTCGACCTGGTCGTAGTGGCTGAGCCCGAACACCGCGAGCAGCCCAAGCGAGCAGACGGCGATCAGCTCGCCGGGCTTGAGGGTGAGCGCGGCGACGGCCGGGACGACGGTCATCAGGGGCGCGAGGTAGCGGTCCTTGCCGGAGAGGAGGTCCGCGAGGCCGACCAGCAGGACGGCGGTCAGCGCCGGCGTCGCCCGCCGCCAGAGCGGCACGTCCTGGAGGTCGGCGGCCAGCAGGGCGCCCTGCTGCCGCTCCGGTGGCAGTCCGGCGGCGGTGGGCGCCGCGGGCGACCGGGCGCGGCGGATCGAAAGCACATATCGAACATAAGGGACGATCACACCACCGAACCACCCGCTCGCCCGTCGGGATTCCGCCGGCCCGGCGACGGCGCCCCACCCGGCCCCGACCCGCCGCCGCCTCCCCGGCCGGGCCCCTGCGGTCGCCTACGATGCGATCCATTCCACCCCCACCCGCCCCCCTCGCGGAATACCCCCAAGGGGTATGGTGTTATGAGAGTAGGACCCCCGGCGCGCCATCCGCACCGGGGCTGAACCGCGCACCAACCGCACCGAGAGCCCGGAGGCCCTGATGTCCAGCACCATCACCTACACCGTGTCCGGCATGAGCTGCGGACACTGCGAGAAGGCGATCAGCCAGGAGCTCGCCACGCTGGCCGGCGTCCTCGACGTGGCCGCCGACGCCCAGGCCGGCACCGTCACCGTCTCCTCCGCCGCCCCGCTGGACGAGGAGCAGATCCGGGCCGCCGTCGACGAGGCCGGGTACGAGCTGGTCGGCCGCAGCGCCTGACCCACCCCGGTACGGCGGGGGCCCGCCCCAGTGGCCCCCGCCGAACGCCCCCACCAAGGAGCTGAACCGCATGAGCACGTCCGCCCCGGATGTCGGGGCCAGGGACCGGGTCGAGCTGTCGATCGGCGGGATGACCTGCGCCTCCTGCGCGGCCCGGATCGAGAAGAAGCTCAACCGGATGGACGGCGTCGAGGCCACCGTCAACTTCGCCACCGAGAAGGCCCGGGTCGACTACGGCCCCGGCATCACGGTGGACGACCTGATCGCCACCGTCGAGCGGACCGGCTACACCGCCGAACCCCCGCCGCCCCCGGCACCCGCCGCCCCGCAACCGGCCGACGCCACCGCCGCCGAGCCGGCGCCCACCCCCGAGCCGCACCGCGACCGGCTGCTGGTCAGCGCCGTGCTCAGCGCCCCGGTGGTGCTGCTCTCCATGGTCCCCGCCCTGCAGTTCACGAACTGGCAGTGGCTGGCCTTCGCCCTCACCGGCCCGGTCGTCGTCCACGGCGGACTGCCCTTCCACCGCGCCGCCTGGACCAACCTCAAGCACGGCGCCGCGACCATGGACACCCTGGTCTCGCTCGGCACCCTGGCCGCCTTCGGTTGGTCCGTCTGGGCGCTGTTCGGGGGTCACGCCGGCATGCCGGGCATGCACCACGACTTCTCGTTCTCGATCGGCGGCACCGACGCCTCCTCCGCGCTCTACCTGGAGACCGCCGCCGCCGTCACGGTGCTGATCCTGCTCGGCCGCCACCTCGAAGCCCGCTCCAAGCACCGCGCCGGCGCCGCCCTGCGCACCCTGCTCGACCTCGGCGCCAAGGACGTCACCGTCCTCCAGGACGGGGGAGGCGGAGCCGGAGCGCCCTCGGACGCGGACGGTCGCGGCCGACCGGCGGGCGGCCGGGAGATCCGGCTGCCGGTGGACCGTCTGGCCGTCGGGATGCGCTTCGTGGTGCGGCCGGGCGAGAAGATCGCCACCGACGGCACGGTCGTCGAGGGCAGCTCCGCGGTGGACGCCTCGATGCTCACCGGCGAGTCGGTGCCGGTCGAGGTCGGCGTCGGCGACGCCGTCACCGGCGCCACCGTCAACGTCGGCGGCCGACTGGTCGTCGAGGCGACCAGGGTCGGCGCGGACACCCGGCTCGCCCGGATGGCCAGGCTGGTCGAGGACGCCCAGAACGGCAAGGCCGCCGCCCAGCGCCTGGCCGACCGGATCTCCGCCGTCTTCGTCCCGGTGGTCATCCTGATCGCGCTGGCCACGCTGGTCGTCCGACTGCTCGCCACCGGTGACTCCACCGCCGCCTTCACGGCGGCCGTGGCCGTGCTGATCATCGCCTGCCCGTGCGCCCTGGGCCTGGCCACCCCGACCGCGCTGCTGGTCGGCACCGG